>NZ_DFME01000047.1:19937-25351 GCF_002375605.1 Hyphomonas sp. UBA3601
CAGATCGCCAAGCGCGATGCGGAAGGCTTTTGACGGTGTGAAGGCCAGCGGGTCGTCGGGAGCTTGCGGGAATTCGTGCGGAGGATGCCCGATCCATTTCAGGTATACGGTTCCCTGCCGATCAATGACCGTCATGAACGGGATGCCCCTGCCTTTCACGGCGCGCACATAGAGACGCCACGCGACCATCTGCAGCCAGATCCAGAACCTATGGGGTTCCAGACAGGAAGGCAGGGGCGAAGCCAGTGGAGCGAGCAGGGTGTCCATGCCCCAGAGTTTGCCGTCGAGCAGAGGGCGGTTGGATAGCAGATACAAAAAACCCCTGAACTGCGCGGCAGGTCAGGGGTCTTGAAAAATATGAGCTGGGGAGAGGCTGAAAGGTGTCCCCGCTCTAGCCGAGGGCTTTTTCGATTTCGCGGGCAGCGGATTCGAATTGGTCGACGGCCGTGTCTTCGGCCAGAAGGCGTTTCGCAGCGGCCGTGGCAGCGTCTGCAGCGGCGCGGCGGACTTCCTCGGTCGCTTCGGCTTCGGCGCGGGTGATGCGGGCTTCGGCCAGCGCTTCGCGGCGGGCGAGGCGGTCTGCAATATCCTTGCGAGCCTCTTTCATGATCCGCTTGGCGTCGTCCTTGGCCTGGGCGATCATCGCTTCGGCTTCCTTGTCTGCATCCTGCTGGCGACGCTCAGCGAGGGCGAGGGCTTCAGCCGCCTGCTCGCGCAGGCTCTGGGCTTCTTCCAGCTCGTTGCGGATGTCGTCTGCGCGCTTGTCGAGGCCGCCGAGGATCGTCTTCAGGGCGCCCATGCGCCATGCGATCAACAGGAAGGCCGCGAAAGCCAGGAATGCGGTGTGCGTGACCGGATCGGTCAGCGAATACATGAAGCCGCCGATGAAGCCGCCACCGCCATGCGCATCAGATGCGGCAAAGGCGGGTGATGCGACCAGCGCAGCGAAGGTGAGGGCAGGGGCAAGACGAAGGGGCATCTGCATGTCTCTCTTAATTCAGAGCCGTCGAAACGGCTTTCTTGAGGTCAGCCGCAGAGGCCTTGAGGCCGAAACGGGCCGTCATGGCGTCAGCTGCGTCTACAGCGATTTGTTCGACATTCTGCATGGCCGTTGCGCGCAGGGCGGAGATCCGCTCTTCGGCAGCGTCCAGCTTCTTTTCGATCTCGGCGTCGACGCGAGCCGTTTCAGCCGTCATTTCGGCATCAACCTTGGCCGCTGCCTTGTTCGCTGTTTCGCGGGCTTTCGCCTTGGCCTGGGCAATGCGCAGTTCGAGCGCCTGCTGGGCTTCGGTGGCCTGCTCGTTCAGCTTGGCTGCCTGATCAAGATCAGAGGCGATGCGGTCAGACCGTTTTTCGATCGTGTCCGACATCTTTGGCAGGATGAAGCGGGAGAGGGAGAAGTAGAGGGTCGCGAAAAGGATCGCGAGCCAGAACAACTGGCCCGGCATGTGCCACGCCTCGAAAGGCGGGAACGGAGGCGGCGCGTCATCCGGTAGGTGATGGGCAGTTTCCGCAAGCAGGGCGAGCAGCATTTCAGTACCTCAAGTGCAGCATCAGGCTGGATCGGGCCGGTGGTCTATCAAGTCCGCCGGCCCGTTCTTGGCGTGTAAGTGGCTTAGACCACGAACAAGATCAGGACGGCCACGAGGAACGACAGGATGCCGAGTGCCTCTGCGAGGGCCATACCGATGAAGAGGTTACCGGTCTGCTGTGGTGCAGCGGACGGGTTGCGCATGGCAGCGTCGAGGAACGAGCTGAAGATGTTGCCCACACCGATCGCGGCACCGATCATGCCGAGAGTTGCGAGGCCAGCGCCTACATATTTGAGGCCGAGTGCGATATCGCCTTCCATGGTCGTCTCCTGTTTGGAATGCAAGGGTTTCAATAATTTGCGGCCCGTGAAGCGTGTTCGTTGGGCTGCGTCAAGTTTTTTAGTGCGTGCCCAAGGGCCGCACTGGCGAAGAGTCCTTAGTGTGACGGGTGCAGTGCGTCGTTCAGGTAAACGCAGGTCAGGATTGCGAAAACATAGGCCTGAAGACCTGCCACAAGAAGTTCGAGAGCGTTGAGCGCGATACCCATACCGAAGGCCAGGATGCCGACCACGCCCATGAACACCGCGCCGGACAGGGCCGCGCCGATGAGCTGGGCTGCAAAGGTTGCAAACAGTTTCAGCATGATGTGGCCAGCCAGCATGTTGGCGAACAGACGCAGCGCCAGTGTGACCGGACGGGCCAGGAAGGAAATGACCTCGATAGGCACGAGGATGAAATAGATCGGCCAAGGGGCGCCCGATGGGGCGAACAGCTTGAAGAAGCTGAGGCCGTTCTTCCAGATGCCGAAGCCGATGACGATGGAAATGACGAGCAGGGCCAGGGCGCCGGTCACGACCAGATGGCTGGTTGTGGTGAAGGCGTAAGGCACCATGCCGATCATGTTGGCAAAGAATACGAAGAAGAAGAGCGTGAAGACGAACGGGAAGAAGCGCAGGCCTTCTTCACCAGCGGTCGAGCGGACCATGTCGGCGACGAAGCCATAGCCGATCTCGGCCATGGATTGCGTACGGCCCGGCACCAGCGCCTTCTTGGAAGCGGCGTAGCCGAAGAAGGCGATGCAGAGCACCACGCCCAGCAGCATGAAGCCCGAAGCATTGGTGAAGGAAATGTCGATATTGCCGAGGCGCAGGTCCAGCCACTTCGTGACCTGGAACTGGTGGATCGGATCAATCGCGGTGTTTTGCAGAGCGAAGTTCATTCGTTCCCGGTCCCGTCTGTTGGAGCCTCAGGCTCCGATAAATTCCCTAGCGCCCGGGCATTCAGTTCCCGATAGGCGCGCATCATCGCTCGTATACCTGCTGCGAAGCCGATTGTACCGACAATCAGCAGGCCCCAGGGCTTTGTTCCTGCGAATGCGTCGATCCAGAAACCAATGAGGCCTCCGACAAAGATGCAGGCGACAAATTCCGCGCCGTATCGCAGGGCGTAGGCCCCGGCCGAAAGACTTCCATCATCTGCATCCAACTTGCGTTTTGCCGCATCCTTTGCCGCTCTGGCCGCCTGAGCCTGGGCGATACGTTCACCGAGGTCGTTCGGGCCTTCACTGGACATGGTTTGCTAAGCTTCGCGCAAGCGAATCCCTTCTGATGGGGTGCCCCCCGGATTTCGGCGCAAACTATGTATTGGGGGCAGGCAAGTCAACCGCGATTGCAGAAAGCTAGAGGTCTGATTCTATTGGATTTCTATAGTGTGGGTGTGCGCTACTCCGCCGCAACGAGCTCTTCGGCTGCCTGCAGGTCCACAGAAACCAGCTTGGAAACGCCTTTTTCCCGCATAGTGACGCCGAAAAGACGGTCCATCCGGCTCATCGTGACCGGATTGTGGGTAATCACCACGAAGCGCGTATCGGTGCGCTGGCGCATTTCGTTCAGCATGTTGCAGAAACGGTCGACATTGGCGTCATCGAGCGGCGCGTCCACCTCGTCCAGCACACAGATCGGCGCGGGGCGGGACAGGAAGACCGCAAAGATCAGCGCGGCCGCCGTCAGGGCCTGTTCGCCGCCGGACATGAGGTTCAGCGTGCCGAGCTTCTTGCCGGGTGGCTGGGCCATGATTTCGAGCCCGGCTTGCAGCGGGTCATCGGCATCGACGAGGCGCAGTTCAGCCTGGCCGCCGCGGAACAGGGCCGTGAACAGCGCCTTGAAGTGTTCATTGACCTGCTCGAACGCTTTCAGAAGGCGTTCGCGGCCTTCGGCGTTCAGGGCATCGACGCCCTGGCGCAGCTTGGCGATTGCAGCGACGAGGTCTTCCTTCTCGGTCACCTGCGAACCGAGCCGTTCTTCGAGTTCTTCGGCTTCTTCCTCGGCATTCATGTTCACGCCGCCCAGCTGGTCGCGCGTGCGGCGGAGCTCATCGGCGCGGCGTTCGGCATCGCGGGGCGTGAACTCGCCCATCGTCTCTTCTTCGAGGCCTGCTTCGGCAATCGCCAACAGGCCTTCCGGCGTACGCTGGAAATTGTTGCGGGCGATCTCGACCGATTCTTCGAGCCGGCCTTCGGCGTTTTCGAGCTTCACCTTCCAACCGGCAAGGTTCTCGCGCGCTTCTGAGGCGGCATTGGCGGCTGCGCGGGCGGCCTGTTCGGCTTCGCGGATGGCGGCTTCTTTTTCGGCGAGCTGGTCTGCGACGCGCTTGCGTTCGGTCTCCAGCGATTCGACTTCGTTGCTGCGGTTCTCGATCTCGGCGGCCAGCTGTTCGGGGCGTGCCTTGGCGGCCAGGGCATCGGAAGCGGCAGACTGGCGGCGCTCGATCAGGCGCGCGACGCGCTCCTCGGTCGCGGTAATGCGGCCGGACCATGTCTTGATGTCGCGTTCAAGGCCATCGCGACGCGCAGCAGCCTGTTCGCGGCCGCGTGTAATGTCTGTCAGGCGGCCGCGCGCTTCGATCTCAGCGGTGCGGGCCTCGGCCACCATTGTGCGGGCTTCGGCGAGCCGGGTTTCGAGCGCGGCTTCATCTTCCGCCGGGCCTTCCGGTGCAATCATGGCCAGCGTTTCGTTGACGATGGCGAGGTCGGCCTCGGCGCGGGTAAGGGCTTCTCCGCTTGTGTCACGCTTCATGGCTGCGCGTTCGGAGGCTTGTGCTTCCTGTGAGACGCGATTGCGTGCCTCGCTGAGCGCGCGCTGGGCCGGGGCAATGGCCTGGCGCAGGTCGCGGAGTTTCACCTCAGCCGTCTGACGGGCGTCACGGGCAGCTACAAGGTCTGCCTCACGCGCCTCATAGGTGGCGGTCAGAGCGGGCAGTTCAGCTTCGGCGGCTTCAAGCCGGGCCTGTTGTTCAAGACGTGCAGCTGCGCTGACCGGTGCATCTGGTGTGCGGATATAACCATCCCAGCGCCAGAGATGCCCCTCGACGGAAACCAGTCGTTGGCCGGGCTGGAGCTGGGCCATCAGGCGCTCGCCATCGGTCACGTCCACAACGCCGCATTGGGCAAGCCGCGCAGCGAGTTCGCCGGGAGCCTCGGTCACATCTGTCAGCGGGCGGGTACCCTGCGGCAGGGATTGCGAAGCCAGCGACGCGCCGCCCCAATACATTGCGGCAGAGCGATCGGTTGGCGCTTCGATATCATCGCCCAGAGCGGCGGCAATGGCTTTCTCGTACCCATCCTGCGTACGAATGCGCTCGACAACTGGCGGGGCTTTCGGGCCTTCGGCCTTGCGAAGCAGCTTGTGCAGGCCAGCAATTTCGGCCTCGAGCGCGCGCACGTCTTGCTGGGCCGCATCCCGGGGGGCTTGTGCGGACGTTTCCGCCTCACGGGTCGAATTGAGCGTAGACTCGGCGGTTTCGACGGCGCGTTCGGCGTCTTGCAGGGCGGCTTCGGCATCCTGTTCGGCCGCTTTGGCATCGCGCAGGCGGCCGACCAGCGAC
>NZ_DFME01000047.1:25625-28064 GCF_002375605.1 Hyphomonas sp. UBA3601
TCCTGCTCGCGCTCGATGTCTTCCATCAGGCGGGTCGCTTCGGCATCGAGGCGTTCATGGGTCTCGGCGGCGACCTTGCGCTCGGTTTCCAGCCTTGCCAGCGTGATGCGGGCCTGTCCGAGCTTGGCGGCGGCAACGCTTTCAGCTTCGCGCAGGGGATTGAGTCCTTCACCGGCCTCAATGCGCTCGCGTTCCCGCATCGCGTCTTCGCGTGTCTTTTCCTCAACCGCGCGGCGGGCTTCGTCCAATTGCGTGCGGGCCGTGTCGCAGGCGAGTTTGGCCTCATGCCAGCGCAGGTGCGCGATCAGCGCGTCGAGGGCGTGGATCTCTTCAGACAGGCGCTTGTATTTGCGGGCCTTGGCGGCCTGGCGCTTGAGGCTGGCGAGCTGGCGCTCGACTTCAGCGGAGACTTCCGACAGGCGCTCCAGATTGGTCTCGGCGCCGTTCAGCTTCAGTTCGGCTTCGTGACGGCGGGAATTGAGGCCTGCAATGCCGGCGGCTTCCTCAAGGATACGGCGGCGGTTCTGCGGCTTGGAGCCGATCAGTTCCGAAATCTGACCCTGGCGTACGAGAGCCGGGGAGTTCGCGCCGGTCGAAGCATCCGCGAACAGGAGCTGGATGTCCTTGCCGCGTACAGTCCGGCCATTCAGCTTGTAGGTGGAGCCTGCGCCGCGCTTCAGGCGGCGGATGACTTCCAGTGTGTCGGAGGCGTTGAATTCCGGTGGCGCGGTGCGTTTGGAATTGTCCAGCACGAGCGTGACTTCAGCGGTCTCGCGGGCGGGGCGGCCATCCGCACCGGAGAAGATGAGGTCATCCATCTCCCCGCCGCGCATGGCACGTGCAGAGCTTGCGCCCATGGCCCAGCGAAGGGCTTCCAGAAGATTGGACTTGCCACAGCCATTCGGCCCGACGATCCCGGTCAGGCCGGGTTCGATTGGCACGTCCTGAGGGTCCACAAAGGATTTGAAGCCAGCAATACGGAGTTCGGTTATCTTCATACTGGCTCCCCCATATCCCTACTCGTCTGTGGAGACGCCGGCAGCTTCAAGCGCAGCGTCCAGCGCGGCTGTGACCTTGTCAGCGGAGTTCATGTTGGCGAACTGGTGCACTTCACCATTGATAATGAAGGTTGGTGTGCCGGTGACGCCGAACTTTTCGGATGTCTGGTAGATGTCCGCCATCTGCTGGCGCAAGTCGCGATTGTTCATGCAGGCATCGAAGTCGGCCTCGGTCTCGATGCCATGACGCTGGCCAATGGTCTGGAGCATGGCCTTCAGGACGCCGTTTTGCGCAGATTCAATGATGCCGGACTGGTATTCGAACAGCTCGTCCAGCACGTCGAAATACTTGTCTTCGCCCGCGCACATGGCGACGAGGTAGGCAGGCACATCCGGTGCGTGCAGTGGGTATTCGCGGAAGACGAGTTTCACCTTGCCGGAGTCGATATAGTCCGACTGGACAACTGGCTGGATGTCGTCATGCCAGTATTTGCAGGCCGGGCAGGTGGGTGAGGCATACTCGATCAGGGTGACAGGTGCGTCGGCCGCCCCTTTGACGTGGCCAAGCTCGCTGCCAGCGGTCACGGCGTCGCCACCTGCAGGCGATGTGTCGGCACCGGTGTCGCCACAGGCGACCAGGGCCAGCGCTGAAATCGCTGCAAGCGCAGTGCGTCGTGAGAAGAAATTCATGGTCATAACCTTCGCGTTAAGGATTGAGTCGGTTTGGTTGCCAATTGATTAACTGCAACCACCTGTTCTGTTAACTAATTTGCCTCTGAACCGGTCGAATCGGAGAGTGCGGCAAGCTGTGTGTCGAGATAAGCGGCGAACGCATCGGCCGACTTGAAGTCGTCATCGACATATTTTTCCTCGCCATTGATAACCAGCGTTGGCGTGCCGCGCAGCTCATATGCCTCGGCGCTTTCCTGCACTTCGGCCATGTCGAGCCGGACATTCATGTCGGTGTAGCAGGCATTGAACGTGTCGATGTCCCGAATGCCATAGGGCGTGCCGATCTCGATGAAAGTGTCGAGCACTGTACCAGCTTGCGCAGACTTGATGACATCAGGCTGGCGCGCAAACATTGTGTCGGTTGCCTCGAAGAATTTGTCCCGGCCGGCGCAGCGCGCCATGGTGACGAGGGCCGTATCGACATCATTGCGCAGGACTTCACGGAAGATGAAACGGACCTTGCCGGTCTCGATATAATCGGCCTCGATGCGTGGCAGGATCTTGTCGTGGAAGTATTTGCATCCACCGCATGTGAGAGACCCGTATTCGATGATCGTCAGTGGCGCGTCTTTCGAGCCCTTGGAGTGGCCAACAGACAGGTCTTCGGCAAGGGCAGGCATGGCCAGGAAGGCGGCAGCCGTGACGGCAGTCAGAATGGATTTCAGCATGTCGGGGCTCCTTGCGGGCAGGGCGGGGTCAGAATGGCAGG
>NZ_DFME01000047.1:28192-33388 GCF_002375605.1 Hyphomonas sp. UBA3601
GAATGGCAGGCCGCCATCCTTGCCAGGCTTGGCAGGGGGCGGCGTATCTTCTGCGGTTAACATGGCCTCACCGAGCGCAACAATTGCGGCGCGCAGCTTGTCGTTCTGGATTCCGGAGGTCGATTCCTCAAGTTCCTTGCGCTCTTTCAGTGAGAGCGGCCGCGTTTTGCGACGCAGTGTCTTGGGCGGTTCTGTGCCGAGCGATCCCTGCTTGATCTTGATGGCGGTAATGTCGCCGCCTGCGGACACTGACACGCGCTGTCGCAGCGTTTCGGACTGGTGCTGCACCATCGGGGCGGCTTGCGGCACGACGAGCAGGGTCAGCACGCGACCATCCTTGCCACCGCTGAGCCGCTCCGGGCGGCAGTATTTATAGAGTTGTTCGCCTGCGATCTCGCGCCAGCGCTGGCGGAGTACCTGAATGGGGGGCAGTTTCTTGGCGCCGGATTTACGCCCGACCCGTTCCGCGGCAAGCCCGACCTGGCGCATGTTGGAATAAGTGCGTGTCGCGCGCTGGTAGCGCAGGCGGACGCGCGCGCGAGCTTCCTCTATGGGATCAAGGGTTGATCTCGTGACCATTCGTACGAGATTGCACGGCTTTCGGGCGAGGAAAAGGCATGGCACCGGCAAAGCACAGAGATTTGAACAGCCTGCCGGGCAAATTGCTGCCGTGGTTCGAGCGTCATGCACGCGACTTGCCCTGGCGCACGCTGCCGGCAGACCGGGCTGTGGGCGAGCGGCCTGACCCGTACCGTGTCTGGCTCTGCGAGATCATGATGCAGCAGACGACCATCCCGCATGGCACCCCATACTTTCATACCTTCCTTACGCGCTGGCCAACCATTGAGGCGCTGGCGGCGGCAAAGGATGAAGAGGTGATGAGTGCATGGGCGGGCCTCGGCTATTATGCGCGAGCGCGGAATTTGCTGAAATGTGCGCGTGAAGTCGCTGCACGCGGAGGCTTTCCGGAAACAGAGGCCGAACTGCGCAAACTGCCCGGTATCGGGCCATATACGGCTGGCGCGATCGCGGCGATTGCCTTTGACCAGAAAGCGGCGGCGGTGGATGGCAACGTCGATCGCGTGTTCGCGCGCCTGCTGGCATTGAAAGGCGAATGGGCCGCTGAGAAGAAGGTGATTGCCGAAACAGTGCGGGCGCTGGTGCCGGAGGACCGGCCGGGAGAATTTGCTGAAGCGCTGATGGATCTGGGCGCAACCGTGTGCACGCCGACCAAGCCGAACTGCCTGATCTGTCCACTGTCGTCCCTGTGCGCAGCGCGGGCCGAAGGGGCGCCTGAACGCTATCCGATCAAGCCCGCAAAAGTGCCAAAGCCCGTACGGTTTGGAATTGCTTATGTGTTGGTCGTGAAGGGGGAAGCGCTGCTGGTGCGCCGCCCGGACAAGGGCCTGCTTGGCGGGATGCTGGCGCTGCCGACGGGCGATTGGGTGGAGGGCGATTTTCCGCAAACGCCTTCGCCTGCCGAAGCGGCCTGGGAGGAGGTCGGCGAGGTACGCCATGTCTTCACGCATTTCGCGTTTCGCTTTCGGGTGATGCGCGCCGAGGCATCGCGCAAGCCGAAAGTTGCCGATGGCCGGTGGGTTAAACTCGATGAGGTCGAAGGCCTGCCAAGCGTGTTTGCCAAGGCGTTCCGGCTGGCAGTTGCGTAAATTTAGTTACCGCTAACACTGGACAATATCATCGCCTTCGGGAAAGTTCCTGCCAAAATACAAGAGGGCGGAACAGGACATGTTTACCAGCAAGACGATGATGGCATGCGGGGCATTGGCCCTGATTGGACTGGGCGCACATGCAGAGGCGCCGAAGCTCGCCAGCCTATTTGGTGACCATATGGTGATCCAGCGCGATGCACCGGTGCGCCTGTTCGGAACGGCGGATCCCGGCGCGGAATTCATCGTTTCGCTGGACGCGGCGTCCACGCCTGTTCGTGCCGGCCGGGACGGCCGATGGTGGGTCGAGTTTCCCGAGCTTTCAGCAGGCGGATCACATGAAATTTCGCTCACCGTTGAAGGCGATACAGTGCAGGCGTTAGAGGATGTGCTGGCGGGCGATGTGTTCTTGTGTTCCGGCCAGTCGAACATGGAATATCCACTGTCACGTGTGACCTATGCTGAACGGGAAGTCGCAGCTGCGGACCACTCCAATATTCGCCTGCTGCAAGTCGAGAAGGATCTTTCGCTTGCTCCGAATGCGGACTTGCCGGGCGACAGCGCTTGGGCCCTCACGACGCCGGAGACCGCAGCGGGGTTCTCGGCAGTCTGTTACTATGCCGGGCGGGCATTGTCAGAAGCCTATGATGTTCCTGTCGGTCTGATCAATTCGAGCTGGGGCGGCTCACGCATCGAGCCCTGGATTGACGGCGAGATCATCGGCGCAATGCCGGACCATACCGAACAAGTGGCTTTGCTGGAAACCTACAAGACTGACCGGGGCGCGGCAGCGAAGATCTATTCGGAAAGCTGGCAGCAGAACTGGAGGGACGACCCCGCGACCGAAGGAACTGCGCCGTGGGAAGATGCAGACGCAGACGAGTGGAAGCCCGTGCCCGGCACGCTACGCGACTGGCGCAAATGGGGAGACGCGGAACTCACCGATCATCTCGGCATGGTCTGGCACAGGGTCAGTTTTGATCTGACTCCTCAGCAGGCAGAGCAGGCTGCGACGATCCATATTGGCGCGGTCGATGATACCGACATGACCTGGCTGAACGGCACGGCAATTGGCACGACATTCCATTGGGGAGGATTGCGCGCGTACGGGGTTTCAGCCGATCTCCTCAAGCCGGGCAAGAACACTATTTTGGTCAACTCCCATAATGATTATGGCGATGGTGGCATGAACGGACCGGCTTCTGAATTGCGCGTGGAATTGGAGGACGGCTCAAGCCTGTCGCTGGCCGACGGGTGGGCCTATCGCAAAGTGGATTCGGCCGTAAGCGCTCCGAAGCCTGCGCCCTGGTTCACGATCAAGGGCTACACGATGTTGCACAATGCGATGATTGCGCCGTTGTCTGGCATCCGCCTGAAAGGGGCAATCTGGTATCAGGGCGAATCCAATGCGGGCGATGGCGTCGCCTATAAAAGTCTGCTTGATCTGCTGGTGCAGGATTGGCGCGCGAAGTTTGGAGCTGACTTGCCCGTAGCTGTTGTGCAGCTGCCGCGATATGGCGCGCTACCCACAGAAGCTGGCAAGCCGGGCTGGGGGGTGATCCGAGAATCCATGCGCCGCGTCGCTGCCAGGGATGATCGTGTGGCGCTCGCCGTGACGATTGATATGGGCGATCCGGTGGACATTCATCCGCCAAACAAGCTCGCGGTGGCCGAACGGGTCGTGCGGGTGATGAAGTCTCTCGTTTATGGTGAGGTGGATGCAGGCGCGTCTGGCGCCGTGGCGAGTCGGGCGGTGCGAGACGGCAGCACAATTCGTATTGCGTTTGAGGGTGTGGAAGACGGCTTGGTGACGGTCAGTGCAGGGAGTGTGATTGGCATGGAGCTGTGCCATGAGGATGCGTGCAGATATGCTTCAGCCAAGCTTGATGGCGATACTGTGGTCGTGCAGGCAGAAGATGAGGCGGTGTCCGAGGTCCGCTATTGTCAGGGTGATTCCCCCCTCTGCAATCTCTTCGACGGGACCGGGATGCCGGCCGGTCCGTTCTGGATCGCGGTTGAGTAGCGCCACCTATTCAGCAGGCACCATCTCTGGGGCATCATTGCGGACAGCGCGGCGGATGACATCGTCATAGCCATGCGAGATGCAATCAAATGACTCGTAATAGCCGCGCGATGACAGCAGCTTGTGGAGCCGTTTCAGCCTGTAAGGCGGGATTGATGCAAACATGTGATGCTCGAGATGATAGTTCACATCATTCGGCGCGATCAGCACGCGCTGCCAGAATGGGGCGATCGTGGTGCCGGTATTGAGGCGCGGATCGAGGCTGGTCCGGTCTTTCGCGGTGCCATGCTCGCCGATCTGGCGCAGGCGCACAATGGCTGGATAGATGAAGAGTTCTGCCGCCCACCACATGAGATAGGCCCACGGTGCGCCAATAGCGGTGAGGGTGCCGGCCAGTGCGATATGGAACGTGAGCCACGGCCAGTTGCGCGATAGTTTGAAGCTGCGGATCTTGCGCAGCGTATCGCGCAGGCCCGTCTGGCCGGTCAGGTCGCGCACGAATTTTCGACGCAGGCTGTCCTTCGGGACAGGGTAGTTCTTTACAAAGATGATGTCCGGATCGTCTGGCGTGCCCGCATATTTGTGGTGCTTCAAATGGTAGGCGCGATAGGCGGGCAGGGAGATGTTCATCGGCGCGCCCGCGATCCAGTGGCCCACGAAATCATCGACCCTCTGACTCTTGAAAAAGGCGTGGTGGGCGCAATCGTGATTGATGATGCCCAGGCCGAGCTGGCGACCTCCCAGAATGAGGATACCTGCGAGGATTGTCAGCGGATTTGGCCAGATGATGGCGACCGCAAAGGCCGCAATGATCAACCCCCAATTCCAGACAAGCGTCGCCAACGCGCGAAGATCAGACTTCGTGCGCAACTCGCGAAGCTCATCCTTTGTCAGCGCTTCGGATAGCTTCATCGTGTTCGACATGGCAGTTCTCCATCCTGTGCTTTAAGGTTTGTTACATATAATTTCATTATGAGTCAATTCGTGTATTATTTTGAACCTCTCAAGTCTGAAGACGTGTCAGCGCGCGCGCTTATCCTGTCCTTGATGAGCAGTACGACGGATGCGCCCCAGCCGATTGGCCGACTTATCAATGCGGCGGCACTGTTCGGGATCGAGGCGGCGACCCTGCGTGTGGCTGTGACGCGCCTGATGAAGGATGATTTGCTGGAGAGCCGAGAACGCGGTGTCTATGTTCCAGGCCCCAGAGCGCAGGCACTCAAGCGTCGGGTGCAGCAGTGGCAGAATGTGGGTGACCGGGTGGTCGACTGGAATGGCGACTGGCTGGTGGCGTTGACCAAGCATCTTGGCCGGAGCGACCGCAAGCAGCTTCGGGCACGTGAGCGGGCGTTGGCCCTGTTCGGATACCAGCAGACGGAGGAAGGTTTCTGGGTTCGTCCTGCCAACCTGGCGAGTGAACTGGACACGCATCGGACCAGTCTGATCGATATCGGCGCGGATGACGGTATTATCCTGACCCGAACCTCTCAGGTCGCGATGGCGGGG
>NZ_DFME01000047.1:33515-39831 GCF_002375605.1 Hyphomonas sp. UBA3601
TAGCGATGGCGGGGTCGTTTGACTGGACGCGCCTGTGGTCACCGGAAGAGTTGTCGCAATCCTATGCGCGCGCGATCCAGGCCATGGAGACCAGTCTGGCTGGCTTGATGACGCGCAGCGTGGATGAGGCAGCGCGCGAGACCCTCCTGATCGGGCAGCCGGTGATCCGGGCGATCAATTTCGACCCATTGCTGCCACCGGCGCTCGGAGACCAGGAAGGGTTCCTGCGGATGGCGGACAAGATGCTGGAATACAATCAGATCGGACAGATCTGCTGGCAACGCTATTATGATGCCATAGAAAAAGCGGCGCAGGATTGATCCAGCGCCGCCTTCGTCCAAGGGGTCGGACAGGCGCTAGTTGAGGCCCATTTCCTCGCGGTAGCGTCGGCGCAGCATGTCGATTGGAGCGAGGTTCCGCTTGGGATCCTCATAGTGCCAATAAGTCCAGCCATTACAGGCCGGCGCCTGTTGGACATGTGCGCCGAGGCGGTGGATCGATCCGGTGGACGTGCCGGTGGTCAGCGACCCGTCGACGCGAATGCGTGCCTGATAGCGGCGCTGTGGGCTGAACAGGCGGTCGCCAGGTTTCAGCCAGCCATTTTCCAGTAGTGCGCCGAATGGCACGCGCGGCAGGGATTTCTTGCTGCGCTCCGTTTCGAGCACAGCGCCTTCAATGGGCTCGATAGCCTTCAGGCGGGCCCGCGACAGGCGCGCATAGGTCTCGTCGCGCTCGATGCCGACATAGTTGCGACCGAGGCGTTTGGCAGCGGCGGCGGTGGTCCCGGTGCCGGAGAATGGGTCGAGGACCGTGTCGCCCGGATTGGTCGTTGCCAGCAGGACGCGCTGCAAAAGGCTTTCCGGCTTCTGCGTCGGGTGGGCTTTCTTGCCGTCGTCATCCTTGAGGCGCTCGCCGCCTGTGCAAAGCGGGATCATCCAGTCGGAGCGCATCTGCTTGTCGTCATTGAAGACTTTCAGCGCGTCGTAATTGAATGTGCATTTAGACTGTTCGGACTTTCCGGCCCAGATCAGGGTTTCGTGGGCATTCTGGAAGCGGGTGCCCTTGAAGTTCGGCATGGGGTTCGATTTCAGCCAGATCACGTCATTCTGGATCCAGAAGCCCTGATCCTGCAGGATCGCGCCGACGCGGAAGATGTTGTGGTACGAGCCAATCACCCAGATTGCGCCATCATCCTTCAGGACGCGGCGGCACTCTTCCAGCCACTGGTGGCAGAACAGGTCATAGGCATCGAAGCTGTCGAACTTGTCCCAATCGTCGTCAACACCATCGACCACGGACTGGTCGGGACGGGTCAGACCACCACCAAGCTGGAGGTTGTAGGGAGGGTCGGCAAAGACGAGATCAACCGACCTGTCCGGCAGGCGTGACAGGATGTCGATGCAATCGCCCTGCATGATCACGTTCTTCTGTAATTCCATTGGTTCAGCCCCGCTTGCGCTATGTGTCTTATCGAAGCGCGAATCAGTGCCGGACGCCGGTTTCTGAATCCCTAATTATTGCGCATCCGAATCAGCCCGAAATGTTTCGATATCGAAACTAACCGCAGATTTTCCCTGTGGATAGTGCTGTGGATAAAATCGGGGAAAGCCTGTGAATTGGCAGTGTGTAAGGTGCGGCATGCAAGGCCACATTTCGGAAAAGACCCGTTACCCAGCCAAATTCAGGGTTTGTCCTTATCCCGCTTTCTGAGGCTTTGCCTACACTTCCGGAAAATGGAGGCGAGACGACAATGACCGCAAAAAGCATGAAAGCCGCCGTGGTGCGTGAATTTGGCAAACCGCTGGTGATTGAGGAGGTGAAAACTCCGGAGCCGGGGCCGGGCGAAATTCAGGTGAAGATCGAAGCGTGCGGCGTCTGCCATACCGATTTGCACGCCGCGCATGGTGACTGGCCGGTAAGGCCCAATCCGCCCTTCATACCGGGTCATGAGGGCGTTGGTTTCGTCTCGGGCGTGGGAGCGGGTGTCACGCATGTGAAGGAAGGCGACCGGGTGGGCGTGCCGTGGCTCTATTCCGCGTGCGGGCATTGTGATCATTGCATGGGCGGCTGGGAGACTCTCTGCGAGAGCCAGCGCAATACCGGCTATTCCGTGAATGGCGGGTTTGCCGAATACGCCATAGCGGACCCGAACTATGTGGGGCATTTGCCGGATAATATTCCATTCGTGGAAATCGCACCGATCCTGTGCGCAGGCGTTACGGTCTACAAGGGGCTCAAGGTGACCGACACCAAGCCCGGCGACTGGGTGGTGATTTCAGGCGTGGGCGGTCTTGGCCACATGGCGGTTCAATACGCAAAAGCCATGGGGCGTCGCGTGGCGGCGGTGGATATCGATGATTCCAAGCTTGCTCTCGCGAAACAGCTTGGCGCGGAAGTGACTGTGAATGCCGCCAAAACGGATCCGGCAGCCTTCCTGCGCAAGGAGATTGGCGGAGCACATGGCGCTCTCGTCACGGCCGTGTCAGTGAAGGCCTTTGAGCAAGCGCTCGGCATGGTCAGGCGGGGTGGGACGGTTTCGCTGAACGGATTGCCGCCCGGCGACTTTCCTCTGTCGATTTTCAACATGGTGCTGAATGGGATCACGGTGCGCGGGTCCATTGTCGGGACGCGGCTGGATCTCCAGGAATCGCTGGATTTCGCCAAGCTTGGCGCCGTGAAAGCCCATACGGCAACGGCACGTCTGGAAGAGATCAACAGTGTATTCGACAAGATGCTCGCGGGTGACATCGACGGACGGATTGTGCTCGATTTCTCCTAGATATCGAGGCGCATCTGGCCGCCGTAATCCTCAATGATGCGAAAGAGGTCAGTGCGCAGGGCGCCCCGTGGCTGGTTCATGCCGAGCTTGGCAGCGCAGCGGCCGAAGCGCCGTGAGATGATGTCGGCCACCGGGCCGCCGCCGCGCATCCGTTCATGCCAGTTGGCGTCATAATCCTTGCCGCCGCGCATGTCCCTGATGTGGTTGATCACCCGGGCGGCCCGATCCGGTACATGCTGGACCAGCCATTCATGGAACAGATCCTTGATCTCGTAGGGCAGGCGCAACAGCACATAGCCCGCACGGGTCGCGCCATGATCGGCGGCGGCTTCCAGCAGGTTTTCGATCTCATGATCATTGAGGCCGGGAATGATTGGCGCAGTCATTACGGTTACTTCAATACCTGCGTCGCTGAGGGCGCGGATCGTGTCCAGTCGACGCTGCGGCGTGGCGGCGCGCGGCTCCATCTTGCGTGAGAGCGTGCGATCCAGCGTGGTCAGAGAGATGCCAACTCGTGCAAGCCCTGCTTCGGCCATCGGCGCGATCAGGTCGATGTCGCGCTGGATCAGAGCTGACTTGGTTAAAAGGCTGAGCGGGTGGCGGTGCGCGGACAGAACCTCCAGCAGGCTACGGGTCAGGCGCTTTTCCCGCTCTACGGGCTGGTAGGCATCGGTATTCATACCCATCGCGATGACCCGGGGGATATAGCGCGGCCGCGACAATTCCCGTTTCAGCAGCTCGACGGCATTGTCCTTGAAGAACAGCTTGCTCTCGAAATCGAGCCCTGCCGAAAGCCCGCCCCAGGCATGGGTTGGTCGGGCAAAGCAATAGATGCAGCCATGCTCGCAGCCGCGATACGGATTTACCGTTCTGTCGAACGAGATGTCAGGCGATTTGTTGAAGGTGATGATGGTGCGGGCCGAATCCTTCATCAGAAGGGTCTCCATCCGGCTGTCATCATCCTCAATCGTGCCCCAGCCATCATCAAAGGCCTGGCGTGTTTCGAGCTCGAAACGGCCGGTCTGGTTTGAGATCGCTCCGCGCCCACGCTGCTGGAAGCGTTCTTCAACCTGGCGTGTGTCGATCAAATTTATTCTGCCGGTGGGGGAGAGTTTCTGTCCAGTTCTCATGACCAGAACAGGCCACAGATAACGGAACAAATCAAGAACATAAATTTCGGTGAATGCCGAAAACCTGTGGAATCAAATGCCCTTGAGCGAGCAGAAATTTTCCAGAATTTGGCGGACACGGGCTGGCATCTGGCGGGCCAGGACATCCTGCGTTTCACCGATCTTCTCATATTCATGTCGGCCAGCCAGCGCCGAGGTCTTTCGTCCGGCCATACTCCAGCCGGCAAACATGCGCAGCTCTGCGGATTCAGCCAGAACCGTGGTGACCGAAATATGGCGAGGGTCTTGGACAATACGGTTGAAGACCTCTTCGACGTTCAGTCGTGTGCCTTCCAGCACCTGGAGAAAGTTCAAACCATTATAGATCAGGACCCCCGTTATGTTCCGAGGTGCATTATTGCGGATCGACGCGTCAACAATCGCATCGACATCGGCGGACGTGAGGGCGTCAGACGCAGTGCTGATATAGATCAGTCGATACATGGGCGTCCTGCTCTCTGGGGCCAAGAATTCTGTTGGACAATGCTTTTCCGTTGGGGACGATAACCTGGGTCAAGTTAACGAAGTTTGTTTGCATTCCACCTTCGCCAATCCGGCTCTTCATCCAGATCCTGCAATGTTTCCAACAGTGTCAGGCGAAATGAGGAGGGAAGGTTTGCTTGCACATCAGCGCGTGCATGAGGGCCGGACCAGCGTACATTGTCGAAAAGTGATGGAAGACCGGGGCGTTTGTTCACACCGAAAAGCCAGAAGCCGCCATCATCTGCTGGGCCAAATACGGCATCGTTGCGTTGTAACGCACGAACGGCCTGGCGTAGCAGAGTGGCAGAAATGTCCGGAGCATCGGTGCCAATGAAGAGGACCGGCCCATTCGGCGAGTCGGCGAGGCCTTTGCCAAGTCGCTCGGTCAGCGTGCCTGACCCCTGACTGAAGCGGGGCAGGTGTGGCGGCCAAGTTCCGCCCAGTGTTTCGCCAAGCGCGTAGTCTGGCGCGAGATAGAGGGCCACGTCCAGGCCGCTGGAGCGGACGGCTCGCATGGTGCGGGCGAGCGTGAAATGTGCAATGCGGCGCGCTTCGGTACGGCCCAAACCGGCGGCGAGTCGCGTCTTGGCCAGCCCCATGCGGGGCGGCTTGGCGAAGATGAGGACACGGGTGCGCCGCATCAACGATACGCCTTGGCGAGGATTTCAGGTTTCGCCCCCAACAAGAAACGGGTGAGCAGGAAGGCATTGCTCCAGGCGCGCTTGCGCCAGCCATCGCGCTCATACTTTTCAGCCGAGGTGCGCGCGTCGGCGCTCAGGAGGACAAGCCGTTTCTTGCCGAGGGCCCTTGCTATCATCACGTCTTCCATCAAGGGCACGTCGGCAAAGCCGCCGACCGCATCGTACAGCTTGCGGGAGATCAGCAGACCTTGATCGCCATAGGGCAGGCCGAACATGCGCGCGCGCCGATTGGCGCGAGCTTCCAGCCAGCGGGCGGCGCGATCGTCCGAGCGATATCTCAGTGTGAAAGCCGCGGCCGATTCAGCGCGGCGCTCCATATGGTGGGCGGCGCGTTCAGCCCAGTCGGGCGAGAGATACGTGTCGGCATGCAGAAAGAGCAGCCAGTCGCCGCGTGCAGTGTCGGCGCCGGCGGCGAGTTGCGCGCCGCGACCGCTGGTGCCGGTGATCCACGTCGCGCCGGTGTCCCCAGCAATGCGCGGCGTAGCATCATCAGAGCCGCCATCTGAGACAATCACCTCACGGATCAGCCCCAGCTCAAGCCCCGGCATCAAGGCCTGCAGACACTCCGGCAGGCCGCTGGCGGCGTTCAGTGTGGGAATGATGATCGAGAGCGGTGCGGGCATTTTTTCTCCCTATCAGGCAATCGCATGGCGCGGAACCGGGCAGGGGTTAACGCGTTTGAGAGAAACCAGACAAAGGATCCCTCACATGCCCTCGATTTACGAAACCCTGAAGAAAGACCATGACTCCCATCGCGACCTGTTGGCCCAACTGGCCGAGACAGAAGGCGACTCGTCCAAGCGCCGCAAGCTCTGGAAGGAGTTCTATTACGATGTGGGCGGGCATGCCGCCGCCGAGGAAGAGACATTTTATGCGCCCCTGATGAAGGGCGAGGCGGGCCAGCCGAAGGGCCGTCACTCGGTTGCCGAGCACAAGGAACTGGACGACATCATTCAGGAACTGGATGAAATGGACATGAGTTCCCCTGGCTGGCTGACGCGTTTCAAGACGCTGCGCCATGATTACGAGCATCATATCGATGAGGAAGAGACCGAAATCTTCCCCGTCGCAAAGGACGTGATTGGCCCTGATAAAGATGGCTCGATCGGCGAAGCCTTCCTTGAGCGCAAGCAACGCGAAATGAAGCTGGTTGATCAGAAGGCCGAGGAGGCTCTGGAGGAATA
>NZ_DFME01000047.1:40092-42180 GCF_002375605.1 Hyphomonas sp. UBA3601
CGGTCTTGAAAACATGTTCCGTGCCACGCAGGCGCATGATGCCATCTGCGCTATCGAGCAAGGACTTGGCTGGCACGCCGCCCGCGGCAATAATCACTTTCGGAGCGACCAGTTCCACCATCCGATCCACAAACGGACGACATACGGCGAGCTCCTCGGCTTCCGGATTCCGGTTGGCCGGGGGGCGCCAGTAATTCACATTGGTAATGAAGGCATTTTCCGTGCGGTCACGGTGAATGGCCGCCAGCATCTTGTCGAGCAGCTGTCCGGCCTTGCCCACAAAGGGCAGGCCCTTGCGGTCCTCTTCGGCGCCCGGCCCTTCGCCGATCACCATCAGGCTGGCACCCGGCGTGCCATCATAGACGACTGTATTTTCTGATGCGCTTTTCAGCGGGCTGCCTTCAAAGGCTACGATGGCGGCTTTTAGCGCCTCGACCGAATCACAGGCCGCTGCGGCAATTTTGGCCTCTTCAACCCAGTCCGTTTTCTTCCGGCGTGGGCGGCGCACAGGGGCATCCTGGGCAACTGCAGCAGGCGGCGCGGCACTGTCGGCAACCTTCAGATAGGCCTTTACCGCAGCGTCATCGACTTCCACGCCCATGTCGCCCCACCACTCGGTGAGGGCCTTAATTGCATCAATTGACGCAGGGGTGGGCATCTGGACGCTCTGGACCTTCCTGATAGACGCTGTAATTGCTTAATCAAATGGGCTTATGAGCGGGCACCCTATCACCCGCAAGGAGGAGAAACCAATGGCTGATGACGCTGTACAGCGCGAGTCGATGGAATATGACCTGGTCATCGTTGGCGGTGGCCCTGCGGGTCTGTCCGCGGCGATCCGGGCAAAACAACTCGCACAGGAAGCTGGCGAAGACATTGAAGTCGTCGTGATCGAGAAGGGCGGCGAGATCGGCGCTCACATTCTGTCCGGCGTGGTCATGGACCCGGTCGGCCTCGACAAGCTGATCCCCGGCTGGCGTGAGCGCGACGACCGTCCGCTGAAGACCGAAGTCACCGGCGACAAGTTCAAATTCCTCGGCCCGAAGGGCGAGGCAGACATTTCCTGGCTGCCTATGCCGGGCTTCATGAAGAACCATGGCAACTATACTGGCTCGCTCGCCAATGTGGCGCGCTGGCTGGGCCAGGAAGCCGAGAATATGGGCGTGGAAATCTTCCCCGGCTTTGCCGCCTCAGATCTCGTGCTGGGTGAAAATGGCGAAGTCAAAGGCATCGTGGCCGGTGTCATGGGGATCGCCGCCGATGGTACGCACAAGCCGGACTATGAGCCGGGCATGGAGTTGCTCGGCAAATATGTCCTGTTCGCCGAAGGCGCCCGGGGCTCGCTGACGAAGCAGCTGATCGCCAAGTACAATCTGGATGAAGGCCGCGACCCGCAGAAATTTGGCCTCGGCCTGAAAGAGCTGTGGTCCATACCCGAAGAGCAATTCAATGAGGGCTACGTCCAGCACACGATGGGCTGGCCGCTCGATAATTCGACCGGCGGAGGCAGCTTCCTTTACCATTTCCGAGACAATGGCGAGCCGTTCGTATCGGTCGGCTTCGTGGTTCACCTGAACTATGAGAACCCGTACATTTCGCCGTATCAGGAATTCCAGCGCTTCAAGCACCACCCCTCCGTGCTGCCGCACCTGGAAGGCGGCAAGCGTGTCGCCTACGGCGCGCGGGCCATCACCGAGGGCGGCTTTCAGTCGGTGCCGAAACTCTCATTCCCCGGCGGCGCGCTAATCGGGTGTGGTGCAGGCTTCGTCAACGTGCCGCGCATCAAGGGCAGCCACAATGCGATCCTGACGGGCATGATGGGTGCGGAAGCTGCCTATGAAGCCATCAAGGCTGGCCGTCAGGGCGACGTGCTGACCTCATACGAGGACGCCTACAAGGCTTCTTCGGTCTACAAGGAGCTGAAGCAGGTGCGGAACGTGAAGCCGCTCTGGTCCAAGCTGGGAACGGCGATCGGTATTCCGATGGGCGGCCTCGAAATGTGGATTTCCAGCCTGTTCGGCGGCTTCTCCTTCTTTGGTACGCTGAAGCATGGCAAGACGGATGCAGCCGCGCTGAAGCCAGCCAAGA
>NZ_DFME01000047.1:42257-43320 GCF_002375605.1 Hyphomonas sp. UBA3601
GCAGCCGCACTGAAGCCAGCCAAGAAGTTCAAGCCGATCGACTATCCGAAGCCGGATGGCAAGATCAGCTTCGACAAGCTGACCAATGTGTCCTTCACCAATACCTATCATGGCGAAGACCAGCCCGTTCACCTTGTCGTGAAGGACATGGCGCTTCAGAAGTCTTCCGAGCATGATGTCTATGCTGGCCCATCGGCGCGTTACTGCCCGGCAGGCGTCTATGAGTGGATTGAGGAGGGCGGCGAACTGAAGTTCCAGATCAACTCCCAAAACTGTATTCACTGCAAGACTTGCGACATCAAGGATCCAAATCTGAACATCAATTGGACCGTGCCCGAAGGTGGTGGCGGCCCGGCCTATCCGAACATGTAATCAGGGCTTCAAGCCTTATGGTTTCCGGAAAGCGCGATGGGGTTAACCCTGTCGCGCTTTCTCCATTTCGCGCCTTGCTCTTGCCGCATCGGACTGCTTCACTCGGCGTCAAAGCGAACCCGAAGTGAGCCATTCATATGCGCCCAAGACTAACCCTTACTGCCTCTATCCTGACCCTTTCGCTCGCCCTTGGGGCCTGCGCCACAGAGCCCGCGCCTGCCTTGCAGGAGGTCGAGGCCGAAGTGCCGATCGCTCAAAGCGCTGTGCCACTCTCCCCGGCGGCCCGCGCCACGGCCGTGATAGGGGCAAACGGCAAGCCGGTCGGTATTTCCGCGTATCCGGCGCCGCTGGATGCGGTGAAGGCCGGTGACATGGCCGCCTTCCTTCAGATGACCTCCGGCCTGTCGCAGGAAGACCGCGATGTCAGTCCACTATTTGATGCCTTCCTGGCGCTGGACCGGGCGGCTGACGGCGACACGGTTGCGGCGCGCAACATATTGAAGACCTCCAACAGCCAGAGCGATGAAGAGGGCGAGACCGGCTTTTACGCCTTTCTTGATGCGTGGTTGCTCGCCATGGACGGGCGTCCGGATGAGGCGATCGAGCGCCATCGCGGTGCTGCGGGGGCCATGCCCGGTCTGACGGGAGACCTGTCCCTTGCCGCCATGCTGGAAGCATCGGGACGGCCAGA
>NZ_DFME01000047.1:43513-61013 GCF_002375605.1 Hyphomonas sp. UBA3601
CTGTTGTTGCAGCGGCTTGGTCGGATCGAGGAGTCCAAGGCGGTTTACCAAAAGCTGGCTGATGCAGAGCCTGAAGAGGCGATCAGCTACGCAGCCGCCATTGAAAGCCTTGAGACCGGAAAAAATCTCGACAATGAACCCCTGGATGTGCCGGCTGCATTTGCGCAGTCGCTGGCGGATGTGTCGCGCGCCCTGCAGGAGCAGCGCATTATTCGCACGATCATGATGGGTGGCAGGATTGAGGGATTTGATGACCAGCGCTCGGCCTTTGATCAGGTCGCATTGCTGATAAATCCGAAAGATGAAGGGCTGCGTGCCGCCGTCATCGACCAGCTTTACGAAAGCGCGCTGTATGATGGCGTGGCTCATGTTGCGCTGAGCGCACCGCAAGAGACGGCCTCACTGCAGATCGCGGCCGGACAGGCGCTGATCATGTCGGGTGATGAGGCAGGAGCACGGGCTGCGGTGGCGCGCGCGCTGGAAATCACGGATGAAGATGACCGCCTGCGGACGCTGTATGGTGCGCTGCAGTTGCGCACCTTGCTGAATGATCAGAATGGTTCGTCCGAATTGGTGGACGAGGTGATTTCGTTGGCCTCGAACCAGGCGGAGCGCGCCTCTGCTCATGGTCTCGCTGCTGAGATCAAGGGCCAGTTTGGCGACCTGGAAGCCGCTGCCGTACACGCGGCGAAGGCCCGTGAACTGGATGATACGCATGATCGGCGCATGGCGCTGGCTAACTCTCTGGGCAAGATTGGCGAGGTCAATCAGGCGCTGACCATTCTGCGCACCGAGTTGCTGGGCCGACCAAACGATCCCTACACGTTGAATTCGCTCGGGTATTTTCTGATCGAGTATACCGACAAGCATGAAGAAGGCTTCAAGGTGCTTTACCGGGCACGTTCGCTGGCCGAGCGCGATCCCTACATTACGGACTCGCTTGGCTGGGCCTATTTCAAGATGGGGCACCTGAAGGATGCCCAGCGGCTGATCGAACAGTCTCGCGCGGAGCTGAAACCCCACAAGCACTGGGAAATCGAAACGCACCTCGGCGACATCTACTGGCATCAGGGCAAGAAGGAAGAGGCGCGCGAAGCCTGGCAAAACGCGATCGAAAATCGTCCGCCGGCCAGGGAGCGAGCGGAGCTGGAAGCCAAGTTGGCGGATGGCCTCTCGTCTCCGAGACCCGAGCGCCGGCCATTGCCTAGCGTCTCCATCGGGGACGGGGAGATTGACCGGCAGGATATCTGACTGAATTGTCAGGCAGCTGAGACCTTTTACCGGCCCCCGACGCGCCTTACTATTGCCGGATATCAATGCGATTCCGCGATGCGAACGCTGACGGGAAAACTATGTCGAATCATATGAATCCTCACATGCAGGAACCTGAACCAAAGCGCCGGTTTCTGCCCGGCCCCCCTTGGGTTTGGGTTTGGGCCCGCCGCCTGGTCATTCTGGGCTTCGTGCTTGCAGCGCTCGGTTTCGTGGCGTTGTGGCTGTATTTCGCAGCCCTTGGCCGCCAAGTGCCGTCCATCGCCAAGCTGAAGCAATATGAGCCGCCGATTACGTCGCGGGTCCATGCGGGTGATGGCACGCTGATCGCCGAATTTGCAGACCAGCACCGGGTGTTTGTTCCGTATGAATCCATCCCGAACCATGTCGTGTACGCATTCGTGTCGGCCGAGGACAAGAGTTTCTTCACGCATGGCGGGCTCGATTATAAAGGTATTGTGCGCGGTGGGCTGAACTCTGCAAAGAACAAGATCACCCGGTCCGGTGGGCTTGAAGGTGGTTCAACGATCACCCAGCAGGTCGCCAAGAACATGCTGCTGACACGCGACCAGAACCTGACCCGGAAGGCCAAGGAAGCGATCATCGCACAGCGCATGGAGAAGGAATTCTCCAAGGAAGAGATTCTGGAACTCTATCTCAATGAAATCTATCTCGGATATCGCTCATACGGTGTCGGCTCGGCGGCGCTGAACTATTTTGACAAGTCACTGCCGGAACTCGACCTCTCGGAAGCTGCGATCCTCGCATCGCTGGCCAAGGCACCTTCGTCGGTGAACCCCTATAGTCGTCCCAAGCGCCTGCTTCAGCGCCGGAACTATGTTTTGCGCCGTATGGTCGAGGATGGCTACATCACGCGCGAAGAGGCCGACGAAGCTGTTGCAAAGCCACTGACAACGACGCGTCGCCTGAAAGGGCCGGAATATGCGGCAGCGACCTATTTCGTACAGGAGCTGCGCCGGGACCTGATCAAGTCATATGGTGAAGACACGCTCCAGCAAGGCGGGCTTTCCATTCGTTCAACCATCGACACCAAGCTGCAGCTGGCCGCGCAAGATGCGTTGCAGAACGGTTTGATTGCTTATGACCGTCGTCATGGTTGGCGTGGCCCTGTCACGACATTGGACCCGAAGGCTGAAGACATTCTCGAACAGCTGGACGATGTGAAACTGCCCGGTGGCTATGGCACCTGGGAAGCTGCGCTGGTTACCAAGCTTGGCTCCAGAGGCGCTGAATTGCTGCTGACAGATGGCGCGACCATCCCGTTGCCCACCGAGGAAGTCGAATGGGCTGCGACTTACAAGCCGGCCGAAGGCAAGGGCGGCCTGAATGTGGGCGACGTCGTGATCGCCGAATTGAAGCGTAAAGTTCTGAATGCCGAAGAGACAGCTGCGCCGGCAGAATTGGAACTCGACCCGGATGGCGATGAGATCGACCAGCCAGAACCCGAGCCGATGATGATCCCGGTTGGCAATGCGATATTGCGGCAGGTGCCGGAAGCGGATGGTGCGCTGGTCGCGCTGGACCCGCATACCGGACGCATCCTGGCAATGCAGGGCGGGTATTCTTTCTTCAAGTCGAGCTATAATCGGGTCACGCAATCGAAGCGTCAGCCGGGTTCGAGCTTCAAGGCGTTTGTCTACGCGGCTGCCCTGGAAAAGGGTTATACGCCGGCCAGCCGGATGCTGGATGCCCCCTTCGTGGCGTTCGACGTGTCCACAGATGATTATTGGCGCCCATCAAACTATACCGAAGGGCGCACCTACGGCATGGTCACGTTGCGCATTGCGCTCGAGAAATCGCTAAACCTTGTCACGGCGCGCGTTGCGCAGGACATCGGCATGGATGCTGTGTCTGACCTTGCCGAACGCATGGGCGTCTATGAAGACCTGCCACCTTATCCAGCCATGTCGCTGGGCGCCGGGGATGCCTATCTGATCGACATGGCGCGTGGCTATGCGGGCTTTGTGAATGGTGGCCGGAAGATCAACCCAACCCTTCTGGACCGGGTGCAGGACCGTCATGGCCGCACCTTGTTCCAGCATGACGAGCGTCCGTGCCAAGATTGTCATGCTGAAGTTTGGAACGGCGGGGAACCGCCTCAACTTGAGGAAGTTGGCGAGCAGGTTCTGGACCCGATCGTGGCCTACCAGGTGACGCATATGCTGGAAGGCGTGGTCGAACGCGGGACAGGCCGCCGGGCCAGAAGGGTTGGCAAGCCGCTGGCTGGCAAGACCGGTACGACAGATGAGTATCGCGACGCGGTGTTCATGGGCTATTCTCCGGACCTCGTCGTCGGTGTTCGCGTCGGCTTCGATGACAACCGTTCGCTTGGCGAGGGGGAGGCTGGCGGTTCGGTTGCTGCGCCGATCTTCACCGAATTCATGGAAAAGGCGCTGGCAGATGATCCGGCCATTCCGTTCCGTATTCCGCCTGGCGTACGCCTCGTGAAAATCGATGCGCGCACGGGTGAACTGCCCGGACCGGACACGGCAGTCATCATTGATGAAGCCTTCCGGCCCGGCACCGAGCCCGGCATGAGCGCCTTCCGCGATACCAGCGACTGCCTGTCTATTTCGGGGAATTGCGGAGCAGGTACAGGCGCCGCATCGGGTGGATTCGATCCGGAGCGAGATGCCGGCATTGTGCAGGAGGATCAGGGACTGTTCCCGGGCCAGCCCGGACAGCCACGCCCAGCGCCTGAAGCGCCAGTGGATGACAATCTCGGCGACATTTACTGACAAATCGACTTTTGACGCAGAGAGGCGGGCGCGCTATGCCCCGCCTCTCGCATTTTCAATGACGTGTGCAAATAGAGGCTGATCCCATGTCCGCAGAAATCAAAACGCTTACAGACCAGATCCGCCAGTCCGCCGATTTGCTACGGAGGCGTCTTTGACTGGGATACAGCCACAAAACGTCTCGATGAGCTGACTGCACTCTCCGAGCGCCCGGATTTCTGGGACGACCCGCAGGCCGCCCAGGCCATGATGCGCGAGCGCCAGCGCCTTGCTGACGGCATTGAGACCGTCGAAGCGCTGCAGCGCGAAGCCAATGATGCCGAGGAATTGCTCGAACTCGCCGAGGGCGATGACGACATGATTGCCGATATTGAGGCCAATCTGAAAAAGGCCGCGGCGCGCGCCGAGAAGGCCGAACTCGCGGCGCTACTGTCCGGTGAAGCCGACGGCAATGATTGTTTCATCCAGATCAATGCGGGCGAAGGCGGCACAGAAAGCCAGGACTGGGCCAATATCCTGCGCCGCATGTATGTCCGCTGGGCCGAGGCGCACGATATGAAGGTCGAGGAACTCGACGAGCGCGAAGGCGAGGAAGCCGGGATCAAGTCTGCTACGCTCCAGTTTAAGGGCGAGAATGCCTATGGCTGGCTCAAATCAGAAACGGGCGTGCATCGCCTTGTGCGGATTTCGCCATTCGACTCCTCGGCGCGCCGCCATACGAGCTTCGCGTCGGTCGCCGTCACGCCCGTGATCGACGACAATATCGAGATCGAAATCAATCCGTCGGATGTGCGCACCGATACGTATCGCGCATCCGGCGCGGGTGGCCAGCACGTTAACCGGACCGATTCCGCCGTCCGCCTGACGCACGAGCCGACGGGCATCGTGGTGCAATGCCAGAACGACCGGTCGCAACACCGCAACCGGGACCAGGCCTGGCAGATGCTGCGTTCCAAGCTCTATGAGCTGGAATTGCAGACCCGCCGTTCAGTCGCCGATGCGCAGTATGCAGAGAAAAGCGCTATTGGTTTCGGCCACCAGATTCGCTCCTATGTGCTCCAGCCCTATCAGATGGTGAAGGATCTCCGGACAGAGGTCGAAACTTCCGACACGTCCGGCGTGCTGGATGGCGATATTGATCTCTTCCTGTCGGCGGCGCTCGCCGCGTCGGTAGCCAAGGGCGAGGACGACGAAGCCTAGGCCTTCCAGCGCAACCAAACGGCATCTTGTACGTTCGTCCTGAATGGACGATCTGCTGAAGCTTTCCTTCGACAGCGATGTGCCCTTGGGCGTCATGTCTACGCGGCTGCTGGCAGCGTGTGTGGCGGGCCTGATCGTCGGGTTTGAACGCGAGGTTCGCGACCGGCCCGCCGGCTTGCGAACGCATATGCTGACGGCGCTTGCTTCGTCCGTATTCATGTTGATTGCCATCGAGATGATCCATTCCTTCGGCGGGGATGACGACATCACCCAGCTTGACCCGACGCGTGTCGTGCAAGCTGTGACGGCGGGGGTTGCCTTCCTGGCGGCTGGCACCATCATCCATGGCCGTGGGTCCGTGCGAGGACTGACGACCGGCGCCAGTATCTGGCTCGCAGGCGCGATTGGCCTGGCTTGCGGGGCGGGCTATCTCCGGCTCGCTTTCCTTGCTGTGCTGCTGTCGGTCCTGATCCTGCTGCCGATCCGAATGTTGGAAACACATTGGTTCGGAAAACCCCCGATCGGAAAAGGGGACGAGCATGGGGACAGCTAATCCGGCTCTATGGGAATACCGGATCTGGCCGGAGGCAGTCGTCGCGATTGAGCAGCGCCTGCGGGCCGCGCTGGACTTCGCCGCCGAGCCTCCCCGCACCGACATCTATTTCCGTGTGCCATCCCGCGCGCCAACCCAAGCCAAATTGCGGGGCGGGGCGCAGTTCGGGATCAAGGAATTGCTGACTCGTGACGGCGGCCTCGAACATTGGCGGCCGGTCGTCTCCTCCCGTTTTCCATTGGATGATGAAGACCGGGCGACGCTGGCGCGTCTTTTTCCCACCATTCCCACAGCGCTGACCAGCCTGGCGGCGTTACGGGAGGCATTGCTCGCGGAAGGAGACGAAGTCGTGGTCGACAAGCGACGTCACATAGCTACCGATGCGGGTGGCCTGCGCGCGGAGATCGCGAAGGCGTCTCTGGGCGGGCAGCAGTATTCGACACTGTGCCTGGAACATGAGAACCCCGCTGAACTCACCCGGCAAGTGGACCGGTTTGGCTTTGGCGATTGGTCGAATGTCAGCTATCCGGACTGGATCACGCGAAACGCCTGACGCTAAAAAAAGCCCGCCCCGAAGAATCTCCAGGGCGGGCGAGATACTCATTTGAAGTCAGACTAAAGAACGTCGAGCATTTCCGCGACAAGTGGATGGCGGACAACATCCTTGCCTTCGAGGCGAATGACTGAGGCTCCGCCGAGTTTTTCGAGCCGTTCGGCGGCATTCGCGAGGCCTGAGAATTCCGGCAGCAGGTCAGACTGGGCCGGATCACCCGTGATAACCATCGTCGAGTGCCAGCCCAGTCGGGTGAGCAACATCTTCAGCTGGGTGTAAGTGCAGTTCTGTGCCTCATCGATGACGATAAAGGCATTGTTCAGGGTTCGGCCCCGCATGAACCCGATCGGGGCAATCTCGATGACCCCTTCGGCCAGCATGTGTTTCAGCTGTCCGGGCGAGAGCCGGTCGGACAGTGCGTCGTAAAGAGGACGCAGGTACGGGGCAAGCTTGTCTTCCATTGCGCCGGGCAGGAAACCGATCTGCTCGCCAGCTTCGACCGCAGGGCGAGACAGAATGATCCGGGCGACCTTGCCCTTCTGCAGCGCCTCGACCGCTTTGCAGACGGCAAGATATGTCTTGCCCGTCCCGGCAGGGCCGAGTGCCGCGACAAGCGCCTTGTCATCCATGGCCTTCATCAGTTCGGCCTGATTCTCGGTGCGGGGCTTGACTGTTTTCTGGTAACGTTGTGTGCGACCACCTTCAGCACGCTGATGTTCTTGCTTCGGGTCGGCATCGTCTGGATGCCAGCCTCGTCCGCCTTCTATGGCTTGCAGCTTCGGGCCTTTGCCGCGGGCACCCTCCTCGAACCAGATATTCGGGTTCATCTCTGAACCTTGCTTCATCCGTTTTGCTGCATTGCGTTTACCCATGGAAGTTCTCCTTGGTTGCGGGCAAGAAAAAAGCCACCGGCGGAATCGCGCGATGGCTTGGCGGAAACTGGGAGGAAGAAAGGGCCATCCGCCCCGTGGGCGGTGTGGCCAGTTCCCGGGAGCGTTCTCCGGGCGGCGGGGTGTGACAAGGTCTGGTGATGACCGTCTCCAACTCCGAATCTGTTGATGATTAGAGTGTACCAAGGTTATCAGAAGATTAAATGATAATTCCGCCCGCGAAATAATGAGGAGACGCAAGACCCATGGCTATTTACGAGATTGACGGAACCCGACCGACCCTACCGGAGAGTGGCAGTTACTGGGTAGCCGACAATGCGCAGGTCATGGGCAATGTCGTGATGAAGGAGAACGCCTCGGTTTGGTATGGTGCCGTGCTGCGCGGCGATAACGACCCGATCACGATTGGCGAGAATTCCAATATCCAGGATGGCAGCGTGCTCCACACCGATGTCGGATGCCCGCTAACGATTGGGCGAGACGTGACCGTCGGCCATATGGTGATGCTTCATGGGTGCACGATCGGCGAAGAAACGCTGATCGGTATTGGTTCGACCATTCTGAACAACGCCAAGATTGGCAAGAATTGCATCATCGGGGCGCACACATTGATTCCCGAAGGCAAGGTAATCCCCGACAATTCGCTCGTCATGGGCGCGCCGGGCAAGGTGGTGAAGGAGATCTCCGACCACCAGATACAGGTGATCCGAATGTCAGCAGTGCATTATGTGGAGAACTGGAAACGCCATCGCAACAGCGTAAAACGCATCGACTAGGCGTCGTCCTCGTCCGGGCGCAGGAAGTTCACGGCGAATTCGGTCTGGCTGGAGCGCACGACGCGGCCCCGCAAGTTGCCGGCTGTGACGACTTCACCAATTGGCGGAGGCTGGAACTGGCCATTGGTCTGGAAGCTGGCGCCCGTGAGGGAGATGTCGACGACCGTACAAGGGATCTGCATGCCATCCTTGCGGCCGATAAAGGCCGGGCCTCCGGTAGGAAAGCGGGCGGCCGCGCGCTGTTCGGGCGCTTCCATCAAATCCTTGTTGATCAGCCAGCTCAGGCGGTCTGCAAGTTTCTTGCGCTTGTGTGGCACGACGTTGAATTCAACCGCGAACCCATCCTTGGAAGTGCGCACGACCGTCCCGGCGACGCGACCCAGATCGTCGAAATAGCAAATCACATTGGAGCCCGGCACTGGGACCGTAGCAGCCCGCATAAAGGCGCCGGAGCAGGACAGGTTTTCGGTTACAAGTTGATGATCTTCGCTGGTTTCATCGAGGAAGCAGCCTTCCAGCTCGAGATCGACTCGCTTGTATTGGCGACGATCCTCTTCGGTGTTGATCACCGGTTTGAACTGCGGCACTGACAAGTCTAGTGCTGGCATGTGGAATCTCCTGAGGCCGTTGGGGCAACCTGCCTGTACTTCTCCATCTAGACTTTACTTACGCCAGTTTCGTTCACAAACTGTTGCGGGAAACAGATGGAATTGCGGAATTCCTTCACCATAGGGTTTAATGGGAGGTGCTCCATTCATGGAGACGTATGATTATGTGATTGTTGGTGCAGGTAGTGCAGGCTGCGCTCTTGCCAACAGGTTGAGCGAAGACCCGACGATCAAGGTCTGTCTGGTTGAGGCTGGTAAGAAAGATAATGCTCTGATGGTAAGAATGCCCGCTGGGGTAGGAAATCTCATCAAAGCGGAGGGCGCTTACAATTGGGGATTCTGGACCGAACCCCAAAAGCACATGAATGGACGCAAACTCTGGTGGCCACGTGGCAAGGGCTGGGGAGGATCGTCCTCAATCAATGGCATGATCTATATTCGTGGACATGCTCGCGACTACGATCAGTGGGCCCAAATGGGGCTGCGCGGCTGGAGTTTCGCAGATGTGCTGCCCTATTTCCGGAAATCAGAGGGCTATGAAGGCGGCGATTCCGCTTATCATGGGGCGAGTGGGCCCCTCAAAGTTTCCGAGAGTCCGCTATCGTCGCCGATCTACCGGGCCTTTCTGCAAGCCGGAGAACAGGCCGGATATGCCAGCACGAAAGATTTCAATGGCGCAGAGCAAGAGGGCTTTGGCCGCTATCAAAGGACAATCCACAAGGGTGAGCGCTGGAGCGCGTCATATGGCTATTTGCGCCCCATAGTTGGTGTCCGGGACAATCTCACCGTGATCTCGACGGGGCTTGTCACCAGGATTCTCATGGAGAAGGGGCGGGCGACCGGCGTCGAAGTGGTTGAAGGCAAGGGCCGATTGGCTCAGGAAATCCATGCATCAAGCGAAGTCATTGTCTGTGCTGGCGCAGTTCAGTCGCCGCAATTGCTGCAACTCTCAGGCATTGGCAATCCGGACCATCTGGGCCGCTTTGACATCAAGACGGAGGTGAAATCCCCGAATGTCGGCCAGAACCTGCAAGATCATCTGGACCTGACCGTCATCCATGAGATGACCCAGCCGATTTCTGCCTACTCCATGCAGAAGGGGCTCAAGAAGATCGGCGTTGGTTTGCAGTATCTCATGAACCAGACAGGCGCAGGCGCCGACAACCATCTTCAGGCGGGAGCATTCCTGAAGTCGCGTGAGGGCCTGGAAATGCCGGATCTTCAGCTTCACTTCGTCAATGCCATCATGATGGACCACGCCAAGCACCAGGCAAACAAGGACGGCTATACGGTCCACGCTTGCCAGCTGCGCCCGGAAAGCCGCGGTACGGTATGCCTGGCCTCATCTGATCCGTTCCAGCATCCGGCCATCGATCCGAACTATCTCGAAGCTGAGGAAGATCGCCGCGCAATGCGCGAAGCGGTGAAGATGCTGCGTGATCTATGCTCGCAGAATGCCTTGCGGCCGTTCACAGGCGCAGAGATGATGCCCGGCGAGAGCGTGAAGACGGATGAGGATATTGATGCCTTCATCCGGCGGACCGGCGAGACGATCTATCACCCGATTGGCACAGTCGCGATGGGTGCGGGCGACGACGCGCCTGTCGATGGAGAATTACGTGTACGGGGTGTCGAAGGCTTGCGCGTGGTCGATGCGTCCGTGATTCCAACACTGATCGGTGGCAACACCAACGCACCGACGATCATGATCGCCGAGAAGGCTGCCGACATGATTCTTGGTAAGGAGCCTCTCGCGGCGGAAGAGCCGGAGACTGTGGCTGCCTGATCCTCGAAGAGTTCAGTGCGCGTTGCTTGCGACCAGTTTCAGGGCTGGTTCCGAGCGACGCGTATCCGGGGGCACCAGCATAGCCAGCCGGTGGCGCCAGATTGGTCTGCCCTTGAGCATCGGCAGGCCGCCGAGGGTCTGGTAAAGGCCGAGGAAACGGGTCACATTTCCGTCTACGGAAGACTGAGCCAGCGGCATCAGCGTGATCTCTACTTCAACACGTTGGCCGGTAAGGGTTTCGCCGCTGCCGCGGATCACGCCCGGAGCGCTGTCCAGCCTTACAGCATCCAGCAAGCCCGAGACCATGGACCGGTCGGGACCTGTCCAAAGCGCGAGAAAGTCATGATTCGGCAACGTCCGACCGAGCAGCTGTGATACGCCGTCACCTGCAGTGCGAAAGATCCATGCGCCATCCTGTGTGGACTGGATCATGAAGATATTCGTGATCAGGTCTGGATGGTCGTTCGCACGCGGTGTGCGGTCTTCTTCTGAGGCTGGATCAACGCTCATGCGCTTCCAGGCTTCAAGCATAATACGTGTGTTCGGGTGAATAGACCGGTCGTGCATGAGGGGCGTTCGCTCCGTAAAAGATATCAAAGCCCGCTGGGCCTGCTTCGGAGACCAGTTCCGCAATATCTGTTCCAGTTCCGCTTTCCCCCCGCGGGGGAAATTTCGGGTGCGCCGTGATCAGGTTTTCCCCATTGAGGAGGTTTTGCCGGCTCCAAGGCAGCAATTTTCAGGAAGCGTCATTTGGGGCACGGTGCGCGAGTCTCATCTCGGTACACAGATTGGACGAACTCGAATCACGCAGGCGCGCCCTCGGAGAACTCTCGCGCCGCGATCGGCTGTGAACTCGCTATCTGCTATCCAGAAAGCAGAGCATATGCGGTTTCTTAACCATTACTCATGGTCATGACTTGTCATGAATGGTCATCTGACTAGACAATTAAGTATGGCATCCGTTGCCGTTGAATTCCTCCCACCTACAAAAATCGAAACTTGCTCAAAGGGACCCACACGTGAAATCCAGAAAATTTAGTGTTCTTGAAATGGCTCATTTCAAGTCGGCGCTCTATGTCAGTGCTGGCATTGCTGCATTCGCAACCCTCTCCACGCCTGCCCACGCGCAGGACACCGACCAAGATGAAAGCCGCACGCTCCAGACGGTGACAATTACGGCTACCAAGCGCGAGCAGACACTCCAGGACGTGCCAGTCGCAGTGTCGGTCGTGGATGAGAGCGTCATCGAAAAGGCAGAGATTGTGGATCTGGGAGACCTGCAATCTGTCGTGCCATCGCTGCGCGTGAGCCAGCAGCAGTCTTCGTCCAACACGAACTTCATCATTCGGGGCTTCGGCAACGGCGCCAACAATGCCGGCATTGAGCCGTCGGTTGGTGTGTTTGTGGATGGTGTCTATCGTTCTCGGTCGACCTCGCAGATTTCTGACCTGCCAAACCTTCAGCGCGTCGAGGTCTTGCGCGGACCTCAATCGACTCTGTTCGGCAAGAACGCATCGGCGGGTGTGATCTCGATCGTGACCCAGAAGCCGCAATTTGAGTGGGGCGGCAATGTTGAGGGCACTGTCAGCAACTATAATGGTTACCGTGCTGGCGCATTTGTCACTGGCCCGATTTCTGACACGCTGGCCTTCAGCCTGGGCGGAAACTTCAATACGCGCGATGGCTATGTCGAAGACCTTGGCGACGGCCCGGATACCAATGAGCGCAATCGCTGGGGCCTGCGCGGCGATCTGCTTTGGGAGCCGAATGATGACATGTCGTTCCGCCTGATCGCGGACTATGACGAGATCGACGAAATCTGCTGTGCAGCCGCGAACGTCATCAATGGTCCAACCGGTGCGGCCATCCTGGCGCTGGGCGGAAACCTGGTTGCAGAGGATCCGTTCTCTTATGATGTGGCCTACAATTTCGGGTCCGAGAACCTTATCAAGAATGGCGGCCTGTCGCTGCAGGGGGATTTCGACCTCGGCGCCTTCACGCTGACCAGCATCACTTCCTACCGGACATCCGATCTCAGCACGAACCAGGACTCCGACTTCACGAGTGCAGATCTGCTCGGCCGAAAGTCCGATGATGTCGAAATCGAAACCTTCACTCAGGAAGTGCGTCTGACCTCCAATGGCAGTGGTCCGCTGAGCTGGATGGTGGGTGGCTTCTACTTCGATGAAACCGTCGATATCGAGAACCAACTGCTCTACGGTCAGGATATTCGGGGCTATATCGACATCCTGTCATCCGGCCTCCTGACATCACTGGAGCCGGTTGTCTTTGGTGTCGCGCCCGGCACGTTCTTCCAGCCCGGACAAGGATTCACTGAATTCTATGGTCAGGATGACACGTCCGCATCATTGTTCGGTACAATTGACTATGAAGTCACTGATCGACTGACGGCGACCTTTGGCTTGAACTATACCCAGGTGAACAAGGACGCCTTTGCGAATGCTGTCTCGACTGACACATTTGCGGCCGTGGACCTCAATACCGCCGCGCCGTTCATCACTCAGGCCACGGCTGGTGGCTTGTTGTTGCAGGCGGGCGTGAATCCGACCGATCCTGCGGCGGTCGGCGCATTCGCTGCGGCTTATCCGACGGAGTTTGCGACCATTCAGGCAACAGCAGCCGGCGCACCCGGCGCGTTGCAACAGTTGCAGTTCCTGCCGCCATTCCTGAACTTCCCGAATGCTGTAGAAACCGGCTCGACGGATGATGAGGACACGTCCGTCACTTTCCGTCTGGCTTATGACCTGACCGATTCGATCAATGTCTATGGTTCCTACGCGACGGGCTTCAAGGCATCTTCCTGGAACCTGTCCCGTGACAGTCGGCCAACATCTGCGGATTACGCGCTGCTCGCCCAAGGTGGTTTGCTTGTGCCGAACCTGACCACAGGTACGCGCTTTGCCGGGCCGGAAGAATCGAAAGTCTACGAGTTGGGCGTCAAAGGCGCTTATTCTGACTTTGCGTTCAATGTGGCGATCTTCGACCAGACCATTGAGGGATTCCAGTCGAACATCTTCACGGGCACCGGCTTTGCGCTGGCGAATGCGGGCGAACAATCCACGCAAGGTCTTGAGCTTGATGCGCAATGGAATGCGACCGACAATTTGTTGCTCAGCTTTGCCGGTACGTTCCTTGATCCCGTCTATGACAGCTTCGAGGAGTCGGCGAGCGGCGACATTTCCGGCCAGAAGCCATACGGCATTCCGGATGTTTCGACCTCTACCTCGGCGACCTACACATTTGATGTGAAGACCTATGACGCCTTCGTGCGGGCAGACTGGCAATATGAAAGCCCGTCTGACTATTTCGACGAACCGGCCAATCAGGCCCTGATCGGCGACGAGAAAGAAGTCAGTACGTTCAACGCGTCGGCAGGTCTGACGACCGAGTCCGGGTTGAGCTTTACGCTCTGGGGACGGAATATCTTTGATGACGAGTACATCACCGTTGCCTTTCCGGCCGTTGCGCAGGCGGGGTCTATCTCTGGCTATCCGATCCAGCCAGCGACTTATGGCCTGACGGTTCGCAAATCCTTCTAGGGCGTTAGCCTCGAATCAACAGGAAGCCCCGTCGCTTGCGGCGGGGCTTTTTCCATGCGGCGCTGGTCAGTTCAATCCGGCCGGTAAGCGACCAATGAGACGACGGCAACAACGAGGCAGGCGACCTCGAAGCCTGCAAACATGAGGAAATCCGTCGTTGGGGCATCACCCGCAATCAGGCCGACAATGCGCGCGAAGACATATCCACCCATGTAAGTCGTGATAAACCACAGGGCAGGGCGGACCATGCGCGGGCGAAAAACGCCTGCAATTGCCAGTAGACCTGCGCCAAGGCTGACGCCGCCATAGATCCCGCGCGTTTCATACACCCCATTCGGGCCGCCTGTGATCACGCCCATTGATGAGCTCATGGCCACCGGGTCGAGCAAGGACCAGATTCCGAACACAAGGAACGTCAGGGCAATAATGCCGAGAAAGATACGTATGAACATGCCCGAGGAACTAGATCGGAAGTTGCAGGTGTAAAGGGGCGGTGGCGCGCTGGGCTAGCCGTCGGGCCTATGTGGGCTCTGTAGAGCATCAGGGCGACGATGATCATTCCGCGAATCGGGGTGACATCCTGTTTCAAAGGCCCATCTATCAGTGAGCGAGTGTTTCAGGAGACCGTCCATGCGCCAATCACGGCGAGCGCCCCCCATTATCAATGCGCCTCCCTTTGTAACCGCATTGGCGCTCGCCATTGTTGCAATGCACGGACTGAGACTCATCACGGGCTCCGCGCTGGACCCGCTTTTCGTGGATATAGGCGCAGTCTTCCCGGATCGCTTCTGGGGCTGGATAGGCGGTTCTCCCATTGCTGGAGGCTATGCTCCGTATGGAAATGCGCTGGATGCGCTGATTCCCCTTGCGGGAACGGCGCTGGTTCACGGCAGCTGGTCCCATGTCCTCATGAATACAGTAATGCTGATTGCGGTCGGCAAGCCGGTCTATGCTGTGATCGAGCGAATCGCGCGATCTCGCCTCAGCATCAATCTGGCCTTTCTCGGCCTGTTTGTGGCGAGCGTCGTGGGTGGCTCCGTTGCCCATCTCCTGGCTCACTATCCGGATGGGCCACCGGCCATTGGGGCCTCAGGTGGCGTCTCCGGCCTGATTGCCGGGGCTCTGATGATCCAGAATGGGCTTCCCGTCAGGCTTCTGGACCGAAAATTCCTGACGACGAGCGCGGTCTTTTTTGTCGGCAACCTGATTCTCGCCTTCCTGGGGCCTTCGCTGTTCGGCTCGGCAATCGCCTGGCAGGCCCATATTGGTGGATACATCGCCGGGGCCCTGTTATTCCGGTACCTCGCACGCAATCTCGGACGGGCACAATTTCACGCCTGATCGCGTCATGATTGGAATTATGATAGGCTTTCTGAAAATCAGGCACTCAAAAAAGGGGCCGTATGCACAGGGAGGCAATGGATGACCATCGACCAAATTCTGAAAGACAAGGGATTCGCCATCATTTCGGTGAAGGCCGGCGAAACATTGGCGGCCGCAGCCCGCACGCTGGATGGTAAGCGAATCGGCGCGGTGGTCGCGTTGGACGCTGATGGCACCATCATCGGCGTATTGTCTGAGCGGGATATTGTGCGCCATGTGGCGCGTCAGGGCGCCATGGCGCTGGAATTGAACGTTGGCGACGCGATGACACGCGACGTGATCAAGGTCGAATCGACCACCAAGATAGATGACGCGTTGCAGCTTATGACCGACAGGAGGATTCGTCATTTGCCCGTCATGACAGACGGACGCCTCGTCGGGGTGATCTCGATCGGGGATCTGGTGAAGTGGAAGATCGCTGAAACGGAAGCTGAAGCAGAAGCGATGAAATCGTACCTGTCCGCTCAGTATTAGGGGGCAGCCCCCGTATTCATTGGGCTTTTGGGATTGGCCGGCAGGAAGCCGCGACAAGCTTCCGTCTTTTTCCTGCAGTTTTGTGATGAATTCCTGCATTAGGGGGTTGCCGCATCCGGGGGGCGGGGGTACATCGCCACCTCCGCTGACGAGGCCTTCGGGTTTCAGACGCGGGGCCCGGTAACGGCGCACCTGATTGGTTCGGAAGTTTTCTAATCTTCCCCAGACAGAGCTCGATATCGGTTCCCTGAAAATCGCTCGGATCTGCGAGCCGGACATGTTCGGCCAACGGGATCTTTTGCGCTGTAAACATAGCAGGATGGATGGTTAAACATTCTACTGCACACAGCGCAGAAAAGGGTGTTGACGGGAAGAACGGCGGTCCATATAAGCCGCCACTCGCTGACGAGTTCTTCGGATCTCTGAGGCGGCCCGGCACCGGGTTCTCTGAATGGCTTGGAAGTTTCTATTCTTCCCCAATCAGAGCGTCGATGTCGGTTCCTCGAAACGCTCGAATTTGCGGGCCGGATGATTTCGGCAGGCTGGTTCATTTGCGCTAAAATTGAAGCGGAAACGGTGCCTGGCACCTAACTGCAGAAGAGGCGGAAAAGAGTGTTGACGGGAAGAAGGGCGGTCCATATAAGCCGCCTCTTCCGCAGACGACGCCCTCGGGCATCTGAAGCGGGCCCGCTGAAAAGCTCACCTGATTGGTGAAAAAGTTCTTGAACTTTTCGTCGAACAGGGGCTATATATGCGGTTCCTCGAAACGCTCGAATTTGCGAGCCGGATCTTTTCGGCAAGTGGTTCTTTTGCGCTTAAATTGATGCGGGAACGGTGGTTAAACACTCAACTGCAGAAGGCGCGAAAAAGAGTGTTGACGGGCTAAGCGGCGGCCCATATAAGCCGCCTCTTCCGGACGGGCCCACGGGCTTCTGATGGAGACCTTCGGAGCTTCGGTTCCAGCTGTTTGACATCGTAAGAGATTAGGAAGAGAAACGCAGGCGGCGTGATGGCTTGCGGACACGGGCTTCGGCCACGGTCCAAACGATCACGACGGATGCGTTTCTTAAGAGAAAATTCTTTTTCCATCGGTTGGGTTTCGGCCCGACCTTTGTGACTAAGGGTTTCTCGTCAAAGAACGCAATATTTGATGCTTAACAGCTAAAGTAGCCGTCCATATTCCAATGGATGGTATCGTCAGATCAACTCAACTTGAGAGTTTGATTCTGGCTCAGAACGAACGCTGGCGGCAGGCTTAACACATGCAAGTCGAACGATATAGTGGCAGACGGGTGAGTAACGCGTGGGAACGTACCTTTCACTACGGAATAGCTCTTGGAAACGAGTGGTAATACCGTATACGCCCTTCGGGGGAAAGATTTATCGGTGAAAGATCGGCCCGCGTTAGATTAGCTAGTTGGTAGGGTAATGGCCTACCAAGGCGACGATCTATAGCTGGTCTGAGAGGATGATCAGCCACACTGGGACTGAGACACGGCCCAGACTCCTACGGGAGGCAGCAGTGGGGAATCTTGCACAATGGGCGAAAGCCTGATGCAGCCATGCCGCGTGAATGATGAAGGCCTTAGGGTTGTAAAATTCTTTCGCTAGGGATGATAATGACAGTACCTAGTAAAGAAGCCCCGGCTAACTTCGTGCCAGCAGCCGCGGTAATACGAAGGGGGC
>NZ_DFME01000047.1:62614-64363 GCF_002375605.1 Hyphomonas sp. UBA3601
GTTCCAGGATGTTTGTTATCGTAAGGGAAAGATTGATCCGGCTGGCCGCCACCCCTCGTGGGTCTGCGTCACCAGCCTCAGCCGAATAACCGGCCGCGCAGCAATGTACGGTATTGGTAAAGGGTCAGTCTGCAAGAAACCAACATGTCTGATCGAGATCCAGTGTGTGGAGCGCAAATGCGTTTTCCACTGCACATGGATTTCAAATAACGATCAAGCGTCAAAAGGGCATCCGGGGGATGTCTTGGCGGTAAGAGGCGATGAAAGACGTGGCACTCTGCGATAAGCACCGGGGAGGCGAGAGCACCCTTTGATCCGGTGATTTCTGAATGGGGAAACCCATCTCCGAGATGTTGGATAATTCGAGCGCTTCGGCGCTCGACCTGTCTAACATTTCAATAGTGAGATATTTTAATCTGAATACATAGGGTTAAAAAGCGAACCCGGGGAATTGAAACATCTAAGTACCCGGAGGAAAGGACATCAATTGAGACTCCGTTAGTAGTGGCGAGCGAACGCGGACCAGGCCTGGTCTGAAATAAGGAGAAGTATCTGGGAAGGTACGCCGTAGTGGGTGATAGCCCCGTATCCGTAAAATGAAGACCTTTTAGAGTAGGGCGGGACACGTGAAATCCTGTCTGAACATGGGGGGACCACCCTCCAAGCCTAAGTACTCCTTACCGACCGATAGTGAACAAGTACCGTGAGGGAATGATGAAAAGAACCCCGATGAGGGGAGTGAAACAGATCCTGAAACCGGATGCCTACAAGCTGATGGAGCTCTTCGGAGTGACATCGTACCTTTTGTATAATGGGTCAGCGACTTAGTGTTGCGTGCAAGCTTAAGCCGATAGGTGTAGGCACAGCGAAAGCGAGTCTTAATAGGGCGAATGAGTACGTAGCATTAGACCCGAAGGCAAGTGATCTAGATATGGGCAGGCTGAAGGTGCAGTAACATGCACTGGAGGGCCGAACCGTTGAGCGTTGAAAAGCTCTCGGATGACCTGTGTCTAGGGGTGAAAGGCCAATCAAACTTGCTGATAGCTGGTTCTCCGCGAAATCTATTTAGGTAGAGCGTCACGATTAGACTCTGGGGGGTAGAGCACTGAATGGGCTAGGGGTCCTCACCGGATTACCAAACCTTCTCAAACTCCGAATACCCAGAAGTTATGCGTGGCAGACACACGGCGGGTGCTAACGTCCGTCGTGAAAAGGGAAACAACCCAGACCGCCAATTAAGGCCCCTAAGTAATAGCTAAGTGCGAAACGATGTGGAGGTGCTGAGACAATCAGGAGGTTGGCTTAGAAGCAGCCATCCTTTAAAGAAAGCGTAACAGCTCACTGATCAAGCGCCTCTGCGCGGAAAATGTATCGGGACTAAAGTTATTCGCCGAAATTGCGGACTCGAAAGAGTGGTAGCGGAGCGTTCCGTAAGCCTGTGAAGGTGAACCGTGAGGTTTGCTGGAGGTATCGGAAGTGAGAATGCTGACATGAGTAGCGACAAACAGGGTGAGAGACCCTGTCGCCGAAAGACCAAGGGTTCCTGCGTAAAGCTAATCTGCGCAGGGTTAGCCGGCCCCTAAGGCAAGGCCGAAAGGCGTAGTCGATGGGAACCACGTTAATATTCGTGGGCCAAGGGATGAGTGACGGATTTCGAAAGTTGTATTCCCTTATTGGATTGGGAATGCAGCCTGGAAGTTCCTGGAAATAGCCTCCCTATTAGACCGTACCCGAAACCGACACAGGTGG
>NZ_DFME01000098.1:0-1635 GCF_002375605.1 Hyphomonas sp. UBA3601
GCAGTGAGATTGATAGTTTCGTAAGTGGCGCGAACGGGTTCCGGCGCTTCATCCTGCATCATGCTGGGCTGGCCGCCGAGGCGGGCGGGGTCGAGGCGTTCCTGATCGGCAGCGAGATGGTCGGGCTCAGCCGGGTTCGGGATGCGACGGGCGCGTTTCCGTTCGTTGAGGCGCTGGTGGCGCTCGCGGCGGAGGTGAAGGCGATCCTTCCGGGGGCGGAGGTCTCTTACGGCGCGGACTGGACCGAGTATGGCGCCTATGTGCCGGGGGACGGATCGGGCGATGTCCTGTTTCCGATGGATGCGCTCTGGACGAGTGCGGATGTCGATTTCGTCGGCGTCGACTGGTATCCGCCGCTGGGGGATTGGCGTGATGGCGACGATCATCTCGATGCGCTGGCAGGATATGCCGCGGCGGATGATCCGGCCTATCTGACGTCCCAGATCGCGGGTGGGGAGGCGTATGACTGGTATTATGCGGATCAGGCTGCGCGCGATGCGCAAGTGCGTACACCGATCAATGATACAGCGCATGGCGAGCATTTCGTGTTCCGACAGAAGGATATCGCCGGCTGGGCGGGCGCGTATCATCACGAGCGTCCGGGCGGGGTGCGCGCGGCGACGCCGACCGGATGGGTGCCGAGGATGAAACCCGTTCGCCTGATGGAAATCGGTTTTGCGGCGGTCGACAAGGGCGGCAATGCGCCGAACCTGTTCTACGATCCCAAGAGCAGCGAGAGCGCGCTGCCACCCTATTCGAGCGGGGCGCGGGACGAAGTGTTCCAGCGGAGGGCATTGGCGGCGGTTTTGCCGCACTGGGAGACAAGCTCGCTGGTTGAAGCGGCTTATGTCTGGGCGTGGGACGGGCGACCTTTCCCGGCCTGGCCGCTGAAGGAAGAGGTCTGGAGCGATGGCGGCAATTGGGCGCGCGGACATTGGCTGAATGGGCGGTCGGGCCTTGCGCCGTTGGCCGATGTGGTGGCGGATATCTGCGCCCGGGGCGGCGTGGCGGCGGTCGATGTGTCCGGGCTCGATGGTATTGTCGAAGGCTATGGGCTGGACGGGGTGCATTCGGTGCGGGCGGCGCTGGAGCCGCTCAGGGCAGCGTATGGCTTCGAGTGCGTGGAGCGCGGCGGGGCGCTGGTGTTTCGCATGGCGGGCGAGGGCGGCGTGCTGGATGTGGCGTCCGGCGCGCTGGTCGAAGGCGGACTGAAGAAGACCCGCGCCCTGCTCGACAAGGCACCGGCGCGTCTCAGGTTGACCCATGTTGATCTTGAGGCGGACTATCAGCCGGGCATGGCGGAGGCGCGATTTGACGGCGGTGATGCAAGGCTGGTGCAGGATGTGGCCCTGCCGCTGGCGCTGGGAGCGAGCCGGGCGGAGGCGGTGGCCGGGGCGCTGCTGGCATCGGCGGCGAGTGGAGAGACGGCGATGTGCGCGTTTTCACTATCGGCGCTTGCATTGGAGCCGGGGGATGGGCTGCGCGTGGAGGACGGGCCGGTCTGGCGTGTCACGGATGTTGTCGACCGGGGCGGCGTACGGGCGCTGACCTGCCGGGAGGAGGTTGCCGCGATGCCGCGCGTGCGGGCTGGCGAGGCGGGCAGCGCGCCGCCGGCTGCGCCTGTATTCGGCGGGG
>NZ_DFME01000098.1:1779-6765 GCF_002375605.1 Hyphomonas sp. UBA3601
CCTGTATTCGGCGGGGTGGACCTTGTCGTCATGGATGCGCCGAGCCTGCCGGAGTTTGGCGAAGGCGTTGGGCCGCTGGTGGCGGCATGGGCGGATCCGTGGCCGGGAGAGGTGGTCGTGTCTGCCGGTCTGGCCGACGACGCGCTGAGCGAGGCGGTGCGACTGGACCGGCCGGCGGTAATCGGGCGGCTGACGGAAGCGTGCGGCGCGGGGCCGGTGGGGCGGTGGGACCGCGCAAATGCGCTGGATGTGTATTGTCCGGGCGGAGAGTTTGCGAGCCTGCCGGAAGATCGTGTCCTGTCGGGCAGCAACGCCGCGCTGCTGGAGACGGCTGCCGGCTGGGAATGTGTGCAGTTTGAACAGGCTGACCTGATCGCGCCCGACACATGGCGTCTGACCGGGCTGTTGCGGGGGCAGCGAGGGAGTGTGCCCGGCGACGCAGCGATTGGCGCGCGGTTGGTGATGCTGGATGCGGCGGTGGCGCGGGCACGCCTTGGCGGGGAGGCATATGGGGCGGAGCTGGTCTGGCAGGCCAGGGCGGATGATATCCCACAGACGGCCATGTTCGAGGACCGTGCGGGCCTGCCCTGGCCTGTGGCGCATCTGCGTGTGCGGGCGGACCAACTCAGCTGGACCAGGCGCGGATCGGATGTGCCAGAAAGCTGGGCCATGCCGGAGGCGGAGAATGCCGGACGGTTTGCCGTCGGGTTCGATATGGGGGCGGGATTTGGCGATCCAGTGGTGGTGAACGTACCGTTTGTGGAATGGCCTGTCGGCGCTGCCTCAGCGCGGGTGGCGGAGATTGGGCCGGACGGGCGAACTGGGTTGTGGGCGGTGATTTAAGACCTGCAGCACGTATCGGGTGGCGGCGTTTGGCGCGCTTCGGCAGATTGGCCGGCATAAATTCAGGAGCCCACCATGACATTCCAGATTACCGGTCTCGCCGCCGAGACGTTTGCGCATTTGCCGAGCCTGACCGTGGCCGAACTTGCGGTGCATAACATTCAGAAAATCGTTGCGGATGTGAGTCCCGGCTTTCCCTGCCGGGTGAGTTTGCAGGACGCTGCGATTGGGGAGACGCTCTATCTCCTCAACCATACCTATCATGATGAGGCGACGCCCTACCGGGGCTCGCATGCCATCTTCGTGCGCGAAGGTGCGGCGGAATATGTGCCAGCCAAAGGCGAAGTGCCGGAGGTTCTGGCGCGGCGGCTGATTTCGATTCGAGGTTTCAATGCAGCGCATGACATGGTGGCGGCCGATGTGGTCAAGGGGTCTGAACTTGGCGTGGCAATCCCGTCCATGCTGGCGTCCGAGGGGGTTGCCTATCTGCATTTGCACAATGCCAAACCGGGATGCTTTGCGGCGCGGGTTGATCCGGTAAGGTAATATCCGGGTTTCATTACGGTTCCGGACATCCTAACTGTGATCGGATATCAGATTCGTGACTGGAAGGATTTCCCGCCCTTGGCCCTCGATCCCTATAAAGTGCTCGGCGTTGACCGCTCGGCCAGCGAGGCCGAAATCAAGAAGGCGCATCGCCAGAAAGCAAAGGATTTGCATCCGGACCAGAATCCGGACGATCCCAAAAAGCTGGAAGCTTTCAAGCAGGTCTCGCAGGCATGGGACATTCTTGGCGACAAGGAAAAGAGAGCCAAGTTCGACCGCGGCGAGATTGACGGCGACGGCAATCCGACCGGCTTTGGCGGCGGCTATCCGGGCGGCGGGCCCGGCGGCGGGGGACAGCGCTGGGAAACACGCGGCGGTGGCAACCCGTTTGGCGGCGCGCAGGGCGACCCATTCGAGGATATCCTGTCCGGCATGTTCGGGGGTGGCCGGTCGCGGCGCAGCGGGCCGGTCAAGGGTCGTGACGTACGCTATCGCGTGACGATCGACTTTGCGGATTCAGTCACGGGCGCGCGACGGCGCATGACCATGGCCGACAATACAGCGCTGGATGTGAATATTCCGGCAGGCATTGAATCTGGGCAGACGCTACGTCTGAAAAGTCAGGGGCAGGCATCGCCCAATGGCGGACCGCCCGGAGACGCCTTGCTGGAGGTTGAAGTGAAGCCCAGCAGCGTCTGGGAACGCGATGGCAAGGATCTGCGCATGTCAGTACCGATCGATCTCAAGATCGCGGTGCTCGGCGGCAGTGTCGAGGTGAAGACACCGTCCGGCCCGGTGACTTTGAAAGTTCCTGCGGGCTCCAATACCGGCTCTCAATTGCGTTTGCGCGGCAAGGGTGTGCAGACATCCACGCCGGGCAATCTCTATGCCCGACTTGAAATCGTGCTGGATGATCCGAAAGATGACGGGCTGAAAGCCTGGGCTGAAGGGCGCTAGGCGACCTCGATCTCGAAAATAGGATTGTCGGCCAGCACGCGGGCAACCATGTCCTCGAACGGGGCGGGAGCGGCAATCAGGTAGCCCTGCAATTCCTCGCATGCCAGCTGGGCCAGCGCTTCGGCCTGGTCTTCGGTTTCAACACCTTCGGCCACGACCGGAATGTCCAGCGAATGGGCGAGGTGGATGATCGCCTCGACAATGGCGCGGGATTTTACATTGGCATTCATGGACGTCACGAAGGAGCGGTCGATCTTGATCCGGTCGAACGGGAAATCCTGAATATAGCTCATGGACGAATAGCCGGTCCCGAAATCATCCAGAGAAATCTTGATGCCGAGCGCTTTCAGATCAAGCAGGATGCTGGTGGCGAGCTGGGTGTTGTGGATGATTGCGGTTTCCGTGATCTCCAACTCAAAGCGCTCTGGATCAAGCCCGGTCTGATCGAGTGCGGTGCGAACATGGTCGACCAAGTCCGGATCGAGCAACTGGCGGGCAGACAGATTTACGGCCACCGTCTCCTTGCCCGACCATTGGCTGGCTGCAGAACATGCAGCGAAGATCGTCCAACGTCCGATATCATTGATCAGCATGCTCTGCTCTGCCAGGGGAATGAACTCATCCGGGCCGATTAGGCCGACATTTGGCCGATTCCAGCGGATCAGCGCTTCCCGGCCGACAATGGCACGCGAGGATGCGCTGACTTTCGGCTGGAAGTGCAGCACGAATTCGTCATTCTCTATCGCCTTATGGAGCGCGCGTTCGAGATTGCGCTTTTCGATCTGGCGTTTGTGCAGAATGGCATCATAGAACCGTACACAACCGCGTCCGTCAGCCTTGGCGGAGTAAAGCGCGCGGTCTGCAAAGGTGAGGATGCGGGCAGGGCTGGTCGCGCGTTGTGGGACGATTGCGATGCCGATACTGCCGCCGCAGTTCAGCGTTCGCTTGCCCATGGCCAGTGGTTCGGAAATGGCGGCCAGTATGTTGTTTGCAACCCGGGTAACCTCTTCGGGTGTGGATCGGCCGCGCACCAGAACGGCAAATTCATCCCCCCCGAGACGGGCCACCATGTCCTTGTCAGACAGCTGGTTGGAAATACGGCGGCCCACCGCCTTGAGGAGCGTGTCTCCAGCGCCATGGCCGTACTGATCGTTGACTTCCTTGAACTCGTCCAGATCAATGATCATGACGGCCAGGTTCTTGCGATGCTCAGCGTCTTTACTGACAGACGATTCAAGCGCCATATTGAAGGCAACCCGGTTGGCTAGGCCTGTCAGAGTGTCACGGTAAGCGAGTGCGCGCACACGGGCTTCGGCGCGGATGCGCTGGGTCATGTCATGAACCGCAAAGAAGACGAAATCTTCGTTTGTGTCCTCAGTGCGCCGACTGGAGATCGTGGCGATCATCTCACGGCCATCTGCGAACCGGATGCGGCGTTCGCCATAATCCCGGTTTTCCTTCAGGGAGAAGGTCTCGTCTTCAATCTGGAAAAGGTCCTGAACAGAGCGACCCGACAGTTTTGGCAATCGATCCACATCCGCCAGATGGCCCAGATCCTTCAGGTCTTTGAGGTCGCTCAAGCGGTCGCTGAACATGATCCGTGCGGCCATATTGGTCTGGAGGACGAGACCATCAGCTGACACCATGAAGAGACCTTCGCTGCTTGAATCAGCCAGCACGGACAATTTGCGTTGTTCCTTGTGGCGAAGTCGCTGGAAATTACTATCGAGGCCGGCCGCAAGGGCGGAGAGGACCACCACGACCAGCATGGCGACGGCGATGATTGCGCTGAGGCCGGTGGTGTGAAGGGCAACTATCGGCGTACTCAGGCCTCTGATCGGGATCAGGGTTGTGCCGGACGCGCTGACAAAGTGAATGGAGATGACCGCCAGTACGCTGGTGACTGTGGCGATCGCCGTGCTCCAGCGGACATTCGAGTTCGCGCCGAGCAAATAGGTGCCGACATAGCCCAGGAAGCCGAGCACCATTGCGGCTGTGATGGTGATTGTATCGTACTCGATTACGGCAGAGGCGCTCAGCGCCGACATGCCATAGAAATGCATTCCGGCCACGGCAGCGGTCGCGATGCCTGCGCATGCCAGACGAAGCGTGCCATCCGCGTTCAGTCGCAGCAACAATGCTGTGGTGACGAAGCCAGCGACAGAGATAAGGGCGGACACGATTGTGCGACCCGCGTCGAAGACGATTTCGAATCCGGGTTTGTAACCGAGCAGCGCGATGAAGTGGGTGGCCCAGACCCCGAGGCCTACAACTGTGCCGGCGGCAATCGCCCACAGGATCTTGTTGCGGGTCACCAATGCAGCCTGGCTGCGATAGTAGATGATCAGGGAACAACAATTGCTGAATGCCAGGACGAACAAGGAGGCAAGCACGTGCTTCCAGTCATGCTCCGTCGTTATGCAGTTCAACACTTCGTACATCTGAAAGTAAAAATCCTTTTACGGGATTTTCATGCAGATGATTACGTTACCAAAAAACAAACCCTACTGTGTCAATCTGGGGCCACTCTGCCGGTTTTGGAAGGATGAGAAAAATTTTCGGTAACTTGTCGAAAACGTGCCTTCTGTATGTTTGATTACAGAATCAAGTGACGGGGTGTCGTTCTTGCGGTGGCCGGAA
>NZ_DFME01000098.1:6903-8425 GCF_002375605.1 Hyphomonas sp. UBA3601
CGCCGTCAAAATGTGAAACTGGTGCTCGCCAGCCTGGCTGTTCTGTCTGCGTGCGCACATCCGAACCGGCCGGTTTCCCCCATTGAATCCGACACGCTTGCCTATTCTTCGGCCATTTCGGATGCCCGGCAGGAACAATTGCTGATGAATATTGTTCGCCTGCGATACAATGATCCTGTCACCTTTGTTGATGCTGAGCGGATTACCACAACCGAAAACACCCAGATCAACGGCATGCTGGCGTCAGCGCTGGCGCTGGGCGGGCAGAATCTGGATGAAGTCCTGAATGGAAATGTCGGCACCAATATGAGTAGTCAGCCCTCGATCGCCTATTCGGCGTTGAGGGGGTCGGACTATGCCCAACAGATCCTGCAGCCATTGCCGCCGGCGACCATCTTCCTGATGAGCCAGTCGGGCTGGAGCGTCGAACGGTTGATGTTGTGTTGCGTCTCCCGAATTGGTGATCTCGAGAATGCGCGGGCAGCCGCCGGGCCAACCCCGCCGGTCATGCCGGACAATACGCGCTTTCGCGAACTGGCCGCGCTGATGCGTTCGCTGCAGGAACGCGGACAATTGATGGTGCAGGTCGTCGATCCGGACACATCCGAGACCGATGGAGATGGCAAGCCGCGTGTGATCCTCAAATGGGATCGTACCTCGGAACTCGGCCAACAACTCGCCGACTTCTTTCGGCGCTATTGGGTGTCGGATGTCAGTGTGATTCCGGGTGACCGCTACATCACGGAGATATCAACGCGGGGCAATGCCCTCGGCGATTATGCGGCGCGCGGGCGATCTCTGCTCGGCGTGTTGTCGGCGTTGTCGCAATCGGTTCACGTGCCCGAGGCGCACCGCGACATTGCCCGTGCCTCGCAACCTGTCCTGGAATATTCGGACGACCCCTGTCGGGCACCGGGAGGCTGGCATGATGTGAATGGGGGCCTGTTCGCCGTGCAATCGGCGGCGGCGCGCCCGACCACTGCGACGATAGCGGTCGAGTATCGTGACTATTGGTTCTATGTCGATGACCGCTGCCATGATGCCAAGGAAACCCTGAACCTGCTGGATCACCTCTATGCCCTGCAGGCGGGTATCAGTTCCGATGCGACGACGTTGCTGCTGCTCGGCGGCTAGGTCTGTCGCAGCTGTTACAGAGCGGAGGCTCCCGTCTCGCGAGAGAGGCAGCGGGCCCATCAATATTCAACCCTAAAGCGGGCGAATATGATTGCCGCAGAGCTGGTTTGGTCTATCTTCCCATTCGAGAAATGGGATTGGACCAATGCTGGGCCATCTGCGCCATATAGTTCGATCACGTACGGTCGAAGATATATTTGACAGATCCGTTGCCGCTTTGCGCGAGATTGGACTGACCCGCGTCTATTTTCAGGGTCCCATTGGAAGTGACCGGTCGCTGACCCGAAACACGGCGAGCTTCGGCTTTCCTGAGACGTGGCAGAAATCATACGAACTGAACTGGCAGGTTCACGACCCGATCCCGGACGCCGCTTCCAGAATTGGCGGG
>NZ_DFME01000098.1:8535-13014 GCF_002375605.1 Hyphomonas sp. UBA3601
GCTTCCAGAATTGGCGGGCCGCTATACTGGCACCGCCTGCCATCATCGGTGTCGCTCTCAGAGAATGAACTCGCCTATATGGAGTTCCTCAGAGAGATGCAGATGGGTCAGGGAATCTGCATGCTCCAATATGGCAATGTGTCGAGAGTGGGTCTGATCGCGGCCAGCACGGATCCTGACGGACCGGAAGTCGAGAGCATTGACCGCGAGTTCTTTCAGTTTGTGGGCATGTCGTCCTTCATGCGATTTTGCCAGTTGGTAACCATGGACCCGGACATACCGGTCCAGCTGTCCGGTCGCGAACAGGACGTCCTCTACTGGATGGCGCAGGGCCGCAGCAATAGTGCCATCGCCGATGTGCTTGGCATCCGTCAGGACACGGTCAATACATATGTGAAGCGTATCTTCGCCAAGCTGGAAGTGTTCGACCGAACCTCGGCCGTGATGAAGGGGGTCCGTCAGGGAATGGTCATCGTGTCGGACCCGATTTCTGAGCTTGTCGCCGACCAGATGAGAGCGAAACATCGAAGAGATGGATAGTATTTCTACTATTCTGCTTGAAAATATTGCGCGAGCCCTCACAATCCTCCTCGAGTCCGGGGAGGCAGTGGCGTGCTCAACAAGTTGAAGGGCCTGATAGAGGCGCGATCGTTGCAGGACCTGCGCGAAGCGGCCGTCTCGGCCTTTGGCGAGATGGGTGTGCCGCGGCTTTTGTGTCTGTCCCCGGTTGGCCATGATCGCTCGGTAGGTCGCGGGCTGACCAATGCAGGCTTTCCGGAAGAGTGGGAAACCGCCTATCGCGATACCCGTCATATGGACGACCCGCTGCCAGACATTTCGGTGCGGATCGGAACGGCCTTTCGCTGGCATGACTTGCCAAACGATGTCGTGCTGAATGAGCGGGAAACCCGATACCTTTCAGACTTGTCCAAATGGGGCATGGCGAAGGGCATATGCGTCGCCACTTACGGGTCGGCGGCGCGGGTCGGCTTCATCGCCGCCAGTTCGGAATCCGGAGAAGATGATCTGGACGGAGTCGATTTGTCGCTTTTCCAGATTGGCGCCGAGACCGCCTATCTGCGTTATTGCCAGCTGATGTCGGCTGAGCTGCAATATGAGATGAACCTGTCCAGCCGCGAACTCGACGTGTTGCACTGGATGGCGCAAGGCCGCAGCAATGCGGGCATCGCGGACATGCTGGACCTCAGCCAGGAGACTGTTGGCACTTACGTGAAACGAATCTTTGCCAAGCTGGACGTGTTCGACCGAACCTCCGCCGTGATGAAGGGCGTAATGCGCGGGCTCGTGATCGCGTCAGACCCGAACGTCGAGGCAGCCGCGCAACAGCGTCGTGCGCGTCCGAAACGTGCTTGATTGCCCATCCTGTTGGCACCAATCGCAGCCTGAACGAATCCGACGGCATATGTTCACTTGGTATTCAGAGCCTGATGCCTATACAGCCATGGTATGAAACGGATTTCTGCCCTTCTTCTGGCCATGGGCCTTGTGGTGACGCCTCCGGCGATCGCTCAGGACTGGCGTAACCAATGGTCGCCCGGCCAGGCGCGCGATTCGGTGCGGCAGGGCAAAACCGTTCCCCTCAGCCAGATTTTCCAGAGCCTGAAGCGGCAATATGGCGGCTATCAACTCGGTGCAGACCTGTTCGATAATGGCGGCAAGCCGCAATACAAGATCGACTGGATGACGGGGGATGGCCGCAAGATGCGCTTTACGGTGGACGCCCGTACGGGTGCAGTCCTTGACCGGCAGGGTGCTTGACCCGACATTGCTTATTAGATCGGAGGGACGTGTAGATGCGTATCCTGGTAGTTGAAGATGATTCAGACTTGCGCCGCCAGCTGGCCGATGTGCTCTCACAGTCAGGCTATGCTGTGGACCTCGCCGCAGATGGCGAGGATGGCCATTTTCTGGGCGACACCGAACCCTATGATGCGGTGATCCTGGACCTCGGCCTGCCGAAGATGGACGGCGTCAGCGTCCTGAAGAAATGGCGTGCGGACGGAAAATCCTTCCCGGTCCTGATTCTGACCGCCCGCGATTCGTGGAGCGAGAAGGTGGCTGGCTTTGATGCCGGCGCTGACGATTACCTCACCAAGCCGTTCATTACCGAAGAGTTGCTGGCGCGCTTGCGCGCCCTGTTGCGCCGCGCCGCCGGTCACTCTGCCGCGACGCTGGAGGCTGGCAAGCTGGTGGTCGATACGCGCGCCGCCCGTGCCAGTGTGAATGGCGAACCTGTGAAACTGACCGCGCACGAATATCGCGTTCTGTCTTACCTGATGCATCATATGGGCCGCGTCGTGCCGCGCACGGAACTGGTCGAGCATATCTATGATCAGGACTTTGATCGCGACTCGAACACGATCGAGGTCTTCATCGGTCGCCTGCGCCGCAAGATCGGGCAGGACCGTATCCAGACCGAGCGGGGCCTTGGCTACCGCCTTGTCGTGCCGGATGCCGAAACCCGCGTCGTCGGATAAGGCCCGCACCGCGCCGGAGCCCGGACCATGAGCGACAGCGCCCCTTCAAACCCGACCCTGCTGGACCGCTGGACGCGCCTGTCATTGGCGCGGCGGATCATGCTGGCAGCGGCGGTGTGGGGCTTGGTCGTGCTGGTCGGCGGCGCGCTCGCCTTGTCAGCGGTCTATCGCGCGCAGACGCTCAGCTTGCTGGAAGAGGATCTGGAACAGAATCTTGTTGGCCTGACCCGCGAGATGACTCGGGAAGGGGCGTTTCTCGAAGATGGCCAGGTCACGGATTCCCAGCGCGAATTCTTTCTCGGGGATGTGCGTTTTCGCACGCAATATTCCGGGCGCTACTGGGCCATTGTGGGGGTCAGCTCCGAAGGCGACATCGCGGGAGACATTCGCTCGCGCAGCCTCTGGGACGAGCCCGTTCCCCTCAGCGACGGTCAACTGGATCGGACGCTGGCCAATCCCGGCATGACGCAGTTCGGGGACTTTGACCTTGTTGGTCCGGCCGGACAGCATGTGCGCGTGGCGTCTCGCGCGATCCTGATCGCCAATCGTGACACGCCGCTTGTTCTGGTGGCGGCGGCTGACCGCGCGGCCAATGATGCGGCGGCGACGCGCTTCCGGAATTTGTTGCTGGGCACGATGATTGCCCTGTTCGGCGGTGTGTTCGCGGCGATGGTCGCGGGCATATCGTTCTCGCTGCGTCCGTTGCGGCGCATCGGGGATGACGTTGCCGAGGTGCGTGAAGGCACGCGGCAGAAACTGTCTGAGGATTATCCGGCCGAAGTGCGCCCGCTCGCCGATGAATTGAACAAGCTGCTTGAGCATAACCGGCAGGTGGTCGAGCGCGCGCGGACGCATGTCGGTAACCTTGCCCATGCCCTGAAGACGCCGCTGGCCGTGCTGCGCAATGAGGCGACCGGTGATACTTTGCTGGATGATGTGGTGCGTCGCCAGTCGGAAAACATGCAGACCAATGTCGAGCATTACCTGAAGCGCGCGCAAATGGTGGCGCGGGCGCAGACATTGGGCGCACGGACCGAGTTGCGCCCAGTGATCGATGGCATCGCACGCATGTTGAACCGGCTCTATGATGCAAGGGGCGTCAACGTGTCCGTTGACGGCGGGGTCGGGGCCGTGTTCCGGGGAGAGAAACAGGATCTCGAGGAAATGGTCGGCAATCTGATGGAAAACGCCTGCAAATGGGCCCGGAGCGAAGTGATGGTGCGGGTTCGCGATGGGGCAGAGGCGCTGACCATAGAGGTAGAGGATGACGGCAAGGGGCTGACGCAAGAAGAACGTGCGGGCGCCCTGAAGCGCGGCGTGCGCCTCGATGAGACCACCCCCGGCACCGGACTGGGCCTGTCCATCGTCAAGGAACTGGCCGAACTGCATCGCGGCAGTCTCGATCTGGGGGATTCCGGCATGGGTGGCCTGAAGGCCGTGTTGAAGTTTCCAAAATCATGACACGTCGGAACGGTATCATCCTCGCACTTTGTCTGGCGGTGGCGATTGGTGGATATCTGCTGGTCGGCAAACCCGGTATGGGCGATTTGCCGATGAAAGACCGGCAGGCTGGCCTGATGGAGAAAATCCGTACCGATCCGGGCGCGCTGACCCAGGCTGAAACGCTGTCGCGTCTTGAGGCGACCGTGGTGGAACGCCCTGACGATCCCCAGCCACACTATTTCATTGGTGAGATCCTGCGCGCGCAGGGACGCACGTCGGATGCAGCAAGGGCCTACCAGTCTGCCTTGCGGCGGGACAATGAATTCATGCCAGCCTTGCTGGCGCTTGGCGATGCGCTGGTCGAGCTGAACAATGGCGCGGTCTCGCCAGAGGCCACGCGCCTGTTCGCCAAGGCCTATGAACTGGATGAAACCCAGGTGCGCGCGGGTATGTGGGCGGCCATGGGTGCGTCGCAGGCAGGCGATCAGGAAAAGGCCGAACAGGCCATGCGCTATATCTATTCGCGCCTGCCGGAAGA
>NZ_DFME01000057.1:0-13083 GCF_002375605.1 Hyphomonas sp. UBA3601
TTCAAGCTGGCCCTGCTGCCCTCCGGCCTCGTGGAGGGCAGCAGGGCCAGCTTGAACACCTTGCCGTCAATGACCAGCGTGTGGCCAGCATTGTGCCCGCCCTGAAAGCGGACGACCACATCGGCGCGGCTGGACAGCCAGTCGACGATCTTGCCCTTGCCTTCGTCGCCCCATTGGGCCCCGACAACCACTACTCCGGCCATGATTCCTGCTCCTGCAAAGTCCGCGGCGACATGGGCAGGATTTGGCCACCAATTGCAAGAGGGGGGAATGAAATCCCTTTGTCGCAGGCAGGCGCGGATGCGCCCCTATCCGGACACGCGGCCTGCGCTCCGGCAATCGGTCTGGGTGTGGCGCGGGCTCAGCCGGACTCCTCCCATGTCGCCTCAAGCGAGGCATTGAGGAGCCCCGGCAGGGCCGTGGACAGCGCCCCGAGTTCCGGGGACAGCCGGAACGCGCTGTGTGCATGTCCCGTCATGGGCCTTGGTTCGCCGCTGGCCTTGAGGCGCTGGAGGGAGCGGGCAAGGCGCTTGGCGGCGCTGTCCGGGGATTTCAGGACGCGGCGGATCGCCCGGATGCGCGCGAGCAGTCTTGCGGTCGGGACCGGTCCTTGTGGTCCATAAGAGGTCCCGAAAGTGTCCATAACCGGTCCAGACGGAAATGGGCCGCCCGCACGGGGCAGCAGCGCGAAACAGGGGTCTGCCACAGCGGGGAAGGTGACCAGCTCGACGCCCTCCGGCAGGCCGGGGGCCTGCGCGCGCTTGCGCGGCGGCGCGAACACGATGTGCAGGCTGAGCGCCATGAGGGTGAGCAGCCGCCGGACGATCTGTTCAATTTGTTTCAATCGGCCATTTGCCTTGCCCCGGCGCGTGCGCGGCATCTTTTCAGGCCGCAAATGCAGATTGTCACGCGCGACCAGATCGGTCAGCGCGCGCTCCGCAACTTCCAGCCCCATGCTGAGGAAAGACCGGTCAACACTCATGGGCCCAAGTGTGAGGGCGATGTGCGTCAGACGAATTGGGGGACGCTTATCCTCGTGAGCGGGGGCGATAGGAGAGGACAAATCCTCGCTAATTTCATGAGGTGGAGGCTTTGTTCGTATCTTCTGCTTTGGGCGCATTTCCAGACGTAAGGATTCGCGCTTGATCAGATCAATTTTGACCCTTCGTCATCGATCGCGCTACAGAAACCAATGACTTAAGTCGCCCTAAAATGGCCGCTCGCAATCTTCATTGAAGCACATGTAAGCATTTTGCTTTTTGTGATGATGGATCTATTCTGCGTTCGGATCGAAGCGGAGATCGCATGTTCGGGAACAAAAAGAAGAAACGAAAAGTTCTGAGACTGCTCGATGACGCGGCGGACAACTTTCAGTTCCCAATGCTCGACAATGGAAACTTATATCTGGCCGCATCGCGCTTATCGGTTTTTTGCAACGATCGAGACTGGGCATTCGTTTTCGAGATCTTTGGGTTTTCACCCAGAGCTGGTCAACCTGACCTGAGTGTGCAGACAATTGCCTCGTCAGTTGAGAACAGAAACCCTCGATCCAACTATGCTAGCGATGAGGCTTACAACAACTACCTTAAACACAATCAAAATTACGAATTCAGAAGTTTCTTTCCCATAGAGAACGACGACTGGATCGACGAAGAAAATCCAGAGCTAGTCGCGTTATCGGGTGAGGTTATAATTCGAGGCAAATCTATTCCGCTTCCGTCAAACCCAGAGTATGAGGCGGCCGGCATCCGCTTGGAGTTTGATCGGCCAGCTGTTCACGAACTATGCAGACTGCTCGCCGAACAACACCGAGAGCTGTTACTTGCCTCGCAAACGGAGCGGAAAACAAATCTCCCTAATTCACTGCCGCATTTGATTACTCTCGATGATTGGCAGCACCCAGATTTAGCCAACGGGCAAAAACCAAGTGAGGTTGCCACGTTCAGTAAACTCGCCAATGTCGTTCAAACTGGAGACCCCAACAAGTTTTCAATCGGCGAAGCCGGAAATACAAATTGGCGTAATTGGCCAGAAGGTGGCCTTCTCTAAAGCGCCCGAAAGCACTTTGAGAGCTCACAGGCGATCATCGGAGAGAGTCCTATTCTCGCCCCACAACGGCCGCTCGCAGATTCCGAAAAGGGCGCAAAGCCAGACATTAGAATCTCAGCACCATCCGGCGGCTTTTGGCCCTAACCCGCCTTTCGGCGATCAAAAACCGATGACTGCTCTTGGCGTCAGAACGGACGTTGGCATTTATAGAAAAATGTCGCTACTTGATTACCACTTAGAACAACGAGCAGTGCGAATGCCGACAGCCGAACACTTTTGGGATTGGTTCCTGCAGCACGAAGAAGAACTTCGCAGCATTAGGCGAGACCGCAGGCTGTTTCAGCTACTGGGAGAGCATTTGCTGATTTTGGACATTCCCAAATGGGAAATTGGACCGTTTGATACGAATGGTTCCAAGCACTTTCTGGCGCTGTCAGGGTCCAAGGTTACTGAGACCGGTAAGAGAAATCGCGAACAACTTCTCGAGATGGACGCTCCATCGACTTGGATGATTTTGCCTTTTCGACCACCGAAACGATGGAGCCGTCAGTTTCAATGGGGACCTGATAGGGTGAGCATCAATGCGAATGGTTGGCTATTCGAGGTCCATAAATTTGATGATGGCATGTTCGACCTAATTCTGCATTCCGACATTCACGAGATTTCGAACGCCGCGGAGAAGAGAGACGCTCTAATCACAGCGCTAGACAATGAGTTGGGAGAGGCCGGCATGATCGAGAAAATCAACGCCGTTGAGTTGCGTGTAAATGTAGATTCATCTGATCGCGAGCGATTGATACCGATGAGCCACCTTAAAGAAATTATCTTGTCTGAAGCCCGCAAGCGGTAGGGCAGCTCCCGGCGTCGAAGGGATCAATCCTGCTTTAGTCCATTGTCGGCCAAACCGGACGAAACCGACTATTGAAAATCCGAAAAAGTTCTGCATCGATGCCCTGGCGGATTCTTGTCAGACGGTTCAACAGCTCGTCGCTGTAGCCTCTTTTTTCCCACCTAAACTGATGACCCATAATCCATCTCGGCATCTGCCATATCTGAGAGATGAGCTCTGGTGATGACAAAACTTCATCAATCTCCAGCTCTTTGAGTTCTTCGATCAGAATTTCCAGTTGTTGGAGGTTCGCGCGTGCGTGGTCGTCACCTCTATCATAACGTAGTTCAATCAAGGGACCATTTTGTCCTTTGATACCACCATCAACCTTCCAGTAACTCGCAAAATCCTGGTCGCTCATAAGTTTACCTGTGTTGGAATTACGAAAACACCAATAGACGGGAAAATCTCTAACGTCCCTTCCTGCCCCAAAGCTGTCTAAATGGCTGGTTTTGAGTTATTTTGCCATTCGAGTATCGAGAATTTCTGACCGCTTCTGGCGATTTCTTGCCCCTCAGAAATCTGGCGGGATTAGAAAAAAATTCAGGGGAAATTCTAGATAGCTGATCGCGCGTTAGTCGGTCTTAGCCGGGATCGAGGGCAGCTTTTGGCCCTTTTTGGACATCGGCGAGGGTCGACGTGAGTGGCTTAAGTCGCCCCAAGAAGGACGCTGGCGATGTCTTTTCTGGCGGAGGAGCGGACCAAGGCCGTGTTGCTCAATCCGTTTTCGATGCAGGTTGAAATACGTCTTCTATCCTCATTTCGAAGGCAGCGGCCAGCTCGAAGGCGAGCGGCAAAGAAGGATCAAAACGACCGTTCTCGATCGATATGATCGAATTGCGAGACACGCCAACCCTCGCTGCGAGCTCTGATTGGCTCCAACCCCGTTCGCGGCGCAGCGATTTCATTCGGTTCTTCATTGGCTGTTACTCAGATCGCGACATCCAGTATCGCCATCCTGCACTGAGCAAGAGCGTGCAGACCATTTGCGCAAGCACCACGCTCATGAAGCCGCCAGTGAAGGCCATCAAGACGAGTTTTCTATCCGGGGCGGCTACGTCCCCGAGACTTCCAGAAACAGCAACAATCGCATTCTGCAAGGCAGGAAAAGAGAGCAAAATTGCGATGGTCCCAGCGCCCGCGAGCCAGCCCCATTGGCTCGAGAAACGGGCGGCGCTGCGGTGCCACTCGTCGAATTTCTGATGCTTCTGGATCGCAAGCACGAAGCTCGCAACCACGGTCCCCGTCGCGGCAATGCCTGCGCACAAGTAGACGACGGATTCGGGTTGCTGTTTCAGCCAGGGAATTGCGGCAATGAACATGACCGGTAGACCGATCATGATCGTGGTGAGCGCGAGCATTGAATAGGGTTTATTGAGCCAAGACATTGTGCGTTCCTTTATTGCGTCGCCTGCAGAGGCTCTGAAGCGACTGAGATATGCAAAGCTTACTTGGCATGCCCAAACTGAAATGACAAGTGTGCTTTGCATGCAATGCTGAAACAAACTGTGTAGATGGATTTTCAAACGCTAAAATAGACCGCTGCGCCGACGCCGAGAATAGACCTGAGCTGAGCGGCTTAAACTCGCCCCAAGTCGGCCACTCAGCGATTCTTACGCGATGACCACTCTTGGCGATTTTCTGACATTCAATTTCGTTTAGCCGTTTCGGCTGCTTTCGGGATGAACCGGTCTCCCGAGCATTGGTTCGCCTGAGGTTCCAAGTCACCCTCAAGCCCCTCACACCAGCTCATAATCCTCCAGCTTCACCTCGGCGACGGCGTCGGCATAGGCGCGGGTGTGGCCGGACCAGTTCTGGGTGATCTTGCCGGAGCCGGTCTTGTACCAGCTGTTGCAGGCCGGATCGGCCCAGACCGTTTTCGAGAGCTTTTCCTGCAGATCCTTGTTGAAGGCCTCCTGGGCCGCTTCGGTCGGAACGAGGGCGGCGGCGCCTTTCTCGTCCAGCGCTTGCAGGGCCTTAATCGTGTATTCGACCTGACGCTCCAGCATGAAGGTGATGGAGTTGTGGCCGAGATTGGTGTTCGGGCCGTAGAGGACAAAGAGGTTCGGGAACCCGTTCACGGTGATGCCGAGATAGGCTTCCGGGCCGTCGTCCCACTGATCTGCGATCGTCACGCCATTGCGGCCGATCACGTCGACAGACCAGCGCCAGCCCGTCGTTTCGAACCCTGTTGCAAAGGCGATCACGTCGTATTCATGCACCTGGCCGTCTACCGTCTTGATGCCCTCCGGCACGATCTCCGCGATGTGATCGGTGACAAGGTCGACATTCGGTTCCATCAGCGTGGTGAGATAGTCGTCTGAAATCAGAATACGGCGGCAGCCGACCGGATAGTCCGGCGTCAGCTTCTTGCGCATCTCTTCATCAGGGACCTGTTCCTGAAGGTGATCAGTGGCCAGCCGCGTGAAATGGGCCCGGCCTTCAGGTGTCCATTCGAAAGCCTGCCAGAAGAAATAGTCGGCATTCTCATAGATCAGCTTGCGGTTCATTTCCGCGAATTCCATCGCCTTGTCCGGGATGGTGAACATCAGCGCCATTTCCTCCGGCGCAATGAAGCGGTCATTGCGCGGGATCACCCAATTGGGCGAGCGCTGGAACACGCCGACCTGGGCACAGGTTTTCGCGACTTCGGGAATGATCTGCACGGCGCTGGCGGCCGAGCCCACAATGCCGATCCGCTTGCCTTCCAGGTCAACCGAATGGTCCCATTCGGCAGAATGCATCACCGGTCCGTTGAAGCTGTCCTTGCCGGGAATGTCCGGCCAGAAGGGGCGGTTCAGCTGCCCCAGCGCGCCGATCACAGCATCCGCCTCTAGCGTGTCGCCCTTCGCTGTGGTGACGGTCCATTTCTTTGTGCCTTCGTCCCAGACGGCTTTTGCCGCAGCCTCGTTCAGGCGGAGGTTCGGGCGCAACTGGAAACGATCTGTGATCTCCTCGGCATAGGCCTGAATTTCGGGCTGCTGCGGGTAGACGCGCGTCCAGTTCATCGACTGCGCAAAGGAGAGCTGGTAGGCGGCGACGGGAACGTCACAAGCACATCCCGGATAGGTGTTTTGCGCCCAGGTGCCGCCGACCCGGTCTGCCTGTTCCAGAATCGTGAAGTCGTAGCCGGCTTCCTGCAGCTTGATGGCGGCGGTCAGTCCGCCCAGGCCAGCGCCGATGATGACGATATGCTTGTCCGGCATGCGTGTATCCTCCCATTATTTTTATGGGAGAAGAGTGTCACGATACCTGCGTTTCACAAGGGGTTCCGCCGCGCGAGCCTTACCCGTCGAATTTGTAGGATATGCGCACGCCGATATTGTCCAGGCCCTGATTGCGGCCATTGCCGAGAATCTGGCCGTGACTGAGATGTTCATAGAGCAGCTCTGCGCCCCAGGCCTCGTTGATGTCATAGTGCAGACCAAACGTGGTGCGGAACAGGTCGCGTGACCCGAGCAGGACATGGTCTTCGGTGAACGCATCACCTTCCGGGCTGCCCTGCGGGAAGGGGCTGTTCAGTTCGCCATCATGCAGCACATAGCCCACGCTCGGTTCAAAGGACCATTTGTCCGAGAAAGGGAAGGACCAATGCAATCCGACGCCGCCAAAGCTTGTATTGCTGTTGGTGCTCAGGCTGCCCATCACATAGGGCTTGGGACTCCAGATCAGGTCCAGAAACTCCGGGGATTTAAAAAGGAGCTCGGCGCTGATGTTCTGGCCGGGCTCCTTATTGGCATTGTTGCAGTCGGTGACGCAGATATTTTCCTGCATCACGCCCAGCCGGGCTTCGCTCAGAATATCGGCCTGCGCGGATCCGGCGAAGACGGTTGTGGCGGAAAACAGCAAAATGGCGGCGCGGTTCATACATTACCCCGAATTAACGTTAATACACAAAGATGGAAGTCAATGCGGCACCGTCAAGCGCGTTCCGTCAGCTTTTTCCTCGCGCCCAGCGTTGGGTGGCATTTGCGACACGTTCACCGAACAATTCCGCCGTCTTCAGATCAGCCGCGTCGGGCCCATCTTCGGCGGATAGATCGGTGAGGGCCTGTGTGGCGAGTCCATTGGAATGCCCAGCGCGGTTGAGCGCTTCCGAGAAATCGTGGCCCGAAGCATTGAACCCGGACTTCATGCCGAAATTCACCCAGATCATGCCTTGCTGCGCGGCGAGCGTGGCGAACTGGGCGAGCGTGCCGGACTTGTCGCCGGCCAGAGAGCCGGAATTGGTGAAGCCTGCGGCGATCTTGTCTTTCCAGGCATCGGTGAACCAGGCCTTGGACGAGGCATCCATGAACTGTTTCATTGGTGCTGAGGCGGAGCCCATATAAGTCGGCGCGCCAAAGATGATGGCGTCGGCCGCAGCCAGCTCGTCCCAAGGGCCGGTGTCGGGGGAGGCGAGATCTTCGGCCTTGTAGAGCGTGACCTCGGTGCCGGTGGTTGCGGCGCCCTTGCGCACATGTTCGGCAACCTTGGCCGTGTGGCCATAGCCTGAGTGATATACGATAGCGATCTTGGTCATGAGGATGTCCTTTCGTGTTGAAAGGAGCAAATAGGGCGGGCGATCCCTCGGATCAGCCCGCCCCATTCGAATAGGATTTATGCAAGTCCGGTATGAAAGCCGGCCTGAATTACTAGAAGGTCAGCACTTTCGCATAGCGTACCTGAGGCAAGGCCTCGAGCGTCTCCATCATGTCTGCGGGTGGCACCGCATCAATGCCAATCAGCGCAATCGCCTCTTCGCCAGCCGCTGTGCGGCCGAGATGGAAGGTGGCGATATTGATGCCGGCCTCGCCGAGCAACTGGCCGAGCGCGCCGATGAAGCCCGGCTTGTCGAGATTGTTGACGTAGAGCGTGACCGGCGAGAAATCGCCTTCCAGCGCCATGCCCTTCACTTCGACAATGCGGGGCTGACCGGCGATGATCGTGCCGGCCAGCGTGCGCCAGCCGCCCTCGGGGGCGTTCTTCGTTGCCTTGGTCTTCACCTTGACGCGGATCAGGCTGTCATAGACCGGGCTGTCCTCGGTCTTGGTCTCGGTCAGCTTGACGCCGCTGTCGGCAAGGATCGCCGGGGCGGACACCATGTTCACATCACCGCGCGAGGCGCGCAGCAGGCCAGCCAGCAGGGCTGCCGTGAGTGGCTTGCGGTTCAGGTCAGCGACTTCGCCTTCATATTCGATGACGACTTCATCATAGCCGAAATCCGAAATCTGGCCTGCAAAACTGCCGAGCTTTTCGGCAAGCGCCGCAAATGGCTTGATGCGGGGGGCTTCCTCGGCCGTGATCGACGGCATGTTGAGTGCGTTGGTCACGGCGCCGGAGAGCAGATAGTCCGACATCTGTTCGGCAACCTGCAGGGCGACATTTTCCTGTGCCTCGGCCGTTGCCGCGCCAAGGTGCGGCGTGGCGATGAAGTTCTTTGTGCCGAAGAGCACATTGTCCTTGGCGGGCTCCACCGCAAACACGTCAAAGGCAGCGGCCTGGATATGCTCGCTTTCGAGCAGATCTTTCACGGCTTCCTCGTCGACAAGGCCGCCGCGGGCACAGTTGACCAGGATCAGGCCTTTCTTTGTCTTCTCCAATGCTTCGCGGGAGAGGACATTCCTGGTCTGCTCCGTCAGCGGAACGTGTAGCGTGATGACGTCTGCGCGGGTGAGCAGGTCTTCGAGTTCAACCTTTTCGACCCCCAGTTCCACGGCGCGTTCGTCCGTCAGGAACGGATCATAGGCAGCGACCTTCATCTTCAGGCCGATGGCGCGCTCGGCAACACGGCTGCCGATATTACCACAGCCGATCAGGCCGAGCGTCTTGTAGGAAACTTCCGTGCCCATATAGCCAGACTTCGGCCATTTGCCCTCTTGCGTCTCGGCATTCGCCGCAGGGATCTGGCGGGCGGCGGCGAACATCATTGCGATGGCATGCTCGGCCGTCGTGATGGCGTTGCCGAAGGGCGTGTTCATGACGACCACGCCCTTGGCGGTGGCGGCCTTGATGTCGATATTGTCAACGCCGATACCGGCGCGGCCAATGACTTTCAGGTTCTTGGCGGCGGCGATGACGTCCGCATTCGGCTTACAGGCCGAGCGGACGACGAGACCGTCATATTCCGGAATTTCCGCGATCAGTTCTTCCGTGTTCAGACCGGTCTTTGTGATGGTTTCGATGCCACGCGCGTGGAAGATTTCCACGGCGGCGGGAGAGAGTTTGTCTCCGATAAGGACTTTGGGCATTGGTCTAATTTTCTCTTTTCAATATTTTCAGGAGTCCTGACATGAGTTCGTCAGGCATAAATTCGGGAATGTCTGCAGCAAGAGCTACTCTTGCGACGTCTTCAATTTGGCTTCGAAAATTCAGAGCTTCAGGTTCTTCCGCGCAACCGACAACGTTCTTCAGAAGATCGCCGGGATACATATCGCCTTCCAGCCAAGGGTCCGACATCAATCGTCCAAGGGCCACGGGAAGCAGATGTTTCAGATGAATCCGCTGACCGACCAGCAAGCGAACACCTTCGTTAGTGAGCATGGATACATCAGTTTTGACGTACTTCGCACACTTTCGAACAAGCGGCGTCGCATCCGACTCGGGATCGGGCCAGCGTGAGCCAGAAAGCTCTTCAAGCGTTGCCATTGGGTAACCCTCAGAGTGTTGCAGCTTCCTGGGCGAAGGCCCAGTCAAGCCAGGGCGTCAGCTTGGCGACGTCGGATGGTTCCACCGAGCCGCCACACCAGATGCGCAGTCCCGGAGGGGCCTTGGCGTATCCAGCCGCGTCAAAGCAGGCATTCTCGGTTTCGAGCCGTTTCATCATGGCCTTCACGAAAGCGCGCTGGGCGTCCTCGTCGAGACCGGCCACGCGGGGATCAACGATCTTGAAGGTCACGCCCGTATTGGAGCGGACATCCGCATCCGGACAGAGGAAATCGACCCAGTCGGTCTTGGCGACCCAGTCCGTGAGATGCGCAAGGCTCTCGTCGGAGCGGGCCTTCATGCCGGTCCAGCCGCCGAGGCTTTCGCACCAGTCGAGCGCCTGAAGATAGTCTTCCACGCACAGCATGCTTGGCGTGTTGATCGTGGCGCCTGCGAAGAGGTCCTCGTTCAGCTTGCCGCCCTTGGTCATGCGGAACAGCTTCGGCAGGGCGCGATCCGGCGTATAGGTTTCGAGACGGCGGACGGCGTTCGGTGACAGAATCAGCATGCCGTGGGCCGCTTCCCCGCCAAGGCATTTCTGCCAGGAATAGGTCACGACATCGAGCTTGGCCCATTCAATGTCCTGCGCGAAGGCGGCAGAGGTCGCGTCGCAGATCACGACACGGTCCGGGTTCGGCTTGATCCAGTCTGCATTCGGCACGCGCACACCAGAGGTCGTGCCGTTCCAAGTGAAGATGATGTCCGCATCATCGCGCGCCTTGGAGAAATCCGGCAGCTGGCCATAGTCGGCGCCGTATGTCTCACACTCAGGCAGCTTCAATTGCTTGGTGGCATCGGTGACCCAGTCCTGGCCGAAGCTTTCCCAGGCGAACACGTCCACGGGCTTTGCGCCCAGCATGGACCACATGCACATCTCGACGGCACCGGTATCAGACGCGGGCACGATCGCCACGCGATAATCGTCCGGAATACCGAGAATGGCTTTCGACCGGTCAATCGCGGCTTTCAGCTTCTTCTTCGCATCACCGGAACGGTGAGAGCGGCCAAGAGCGGCGGTTTCAAGTTTTTCGAGGGAAAATCCGGGACGCTTTGCAGTCGGGCCGGAAGAAAAGTGCGGGCATGCTGGCAGCACGCCGGGTTTGGCGACATTCGTCATCTGTTTTTACTCCTATCCTCACAGATAGGCTGGGCACCGTTGGGGGCGCCTGGCCCGCCGCGTCTGTCTCACATTTCTATGGGACGCGCAAATGACATTATTGCGTCTGGTGTAGCGGGGTGCTTCACTTCGGCTCATGACCCTCACCATTCACCGCCTGTCGGGCACTCTGGGTGCCGAAATCCATGGAGCAAACCTGCTCGCTGGGCTGTCCAATGCCGATTTCGATGAGATCCATCAGGCTTTCCTGGATCACAAGGTGATTGTTCTGCGCGGCCAGCATGGCCTGTCGCCGGACCAGCAGAAGGATTTTGCCCGCCGCTTCGGCACGCTGAACATTCACCCTTACGTGAAGGGCATGGATGACCATCCGGAACTGATGGAGATCATCAAGGAGCCGGACGAGAAAACCAATTTCGGTGGCGGCTGGCATTCCGACATGAGCTTCCTTGAGGAGCCAGCACTCGGCTCGGTCCTGCACGCCATCGACGTGCCGCCCTATGGTGGGGACACATTATTCGCAGACCAGCAGGCCGCCTATGATCGGCTGTCCGATGGGCTGAAGGCCACGCTGCAAGGCATGACCGCCATCCATACGGCCAGCAAGGAATACGGCGCGGATGGCTATTCCGCTGCCGTGCGCCAGTCGATGGACGCCAAAGCCGCGCCCGATGCGCCGGAATACGAACACGCCGTCATCCGCACGCATCCCGAGACGGGCCGCAAGGGCCTGTTCATCAACCCCGCTTTCACGCTGCGCTTTGCGGGCTGGAGCCGGAAGGAAAGCCGACCGCTGCTCAACTATTTGTTCGACCTGTCACGGGAAGAGCGCAATACGTGCCGCGTGCGCTGGCAGGAGGGCGACGTCACCATGTGGGACAATCGCTGTGTCTGGCATTATGCGCTGAATGATTATCACGGCCATCGCCGCCACATGCGCCGGGCGACGATCAATGGTGACAAGCCGCGCTAGGCGAGGTTGCTGAGCACGCCCCAGGCGATCAGGGCCTGACCGCCATAATAGAGAAACCAGAGCGCGATAGAGGGCAGGGCGGGCTTCGGCGCGTCCGCTGGCCTGACAAATAATTGAAATGACAGGATCACATCTGACGCGATGAACATGAGCGCGCCCAGCAGGACAAGAAGATAAGCGGGCTCGAGCCTGAGGGCGGCAGCGCCCATCATCAGGATGATGCCGCCATATCCGATCACCGGCAGACGCATGCCCTTTGTGACCCACGGCGCCAGCCAGCGAATGAAAACGACCCCGCAGGCGATCAAGCCAATCTGTGCTGCGAGGATCAACAGGGTCCGGTCGGCCTGGGGCAGCGCCCAGAACAGGGCGATATAGGTGACATGCGCGGCAAAGAACGCGCCCATGCCAGGCAGAAGGAATTTGTCATTTTCGTCTGCCTCAAGGAAGAAATCACCAAGAGAACTGAGGGCCAGCCCGGCCACCAGCAGGACTGGGCCTCCCAGCAAATATGCCCACAGCGCCAGCAGGGCGGTGGAGCCGGTTTTCACGATCAGCTTGAGCAGGCTGTGCGGTCGCCAGCAGAAGGCCGTGCCGTACAGGACGCCGAGGACCATCGATGTGAGCAGGACGCCAGTTGGAAGTGTCACCGGATCAGTCTGCGCGCTTGACTGGTTCCGGCAGGCGGAGCAGGCGTCGTGCCATTCCGCGATGCACGTCTTTCACATGCATGCCGACAATACCTAGTGCCGTGGCCAGCACGGTTGCGTCATCTGTAAAACCGAGCCCGGCCAGGAAATCCGGCAGCAAGTCAATTGGCATTACGAAATAGGCGCCGGCGGCAAACAGAACGCCTTTTGCCTTGAGTGGCGTGTCAGGATCGCGCGCGGCGAAATAAGCTGCCGCAAGGTCATCCGCGAACGGTATCTTTCCGGCAACGCGCAGCAGCTTGGGCACGAGCCCTCTCGTATTGCGTTCAAGGCGCTCGACCGATTGCGGTGTGAACCGTCCCTCGGCGTCCTTGACCATGTTGATAATTTCCGCTGCGTCAGACATTGCGAACTCCTGTCAGCACTATAGACCAACAGTGTATCAACAAAAACAAGGGAGGGCAGCAGCCCATGGAACTGAACTCGAATATCTCTGCCGTTATTACAGGTGGCGCGTCTGGCCTTGGTGCTGCAACCGCCCGTAAGCTGGCATCGCAGGGCGTCAAAGTCGCCCTTTTTGATCTCAATGAGGAGAAGGGCGAAGCTCTCGCCAAGGAACTCGGCGGCGTTTTCTGCAAGGTGAACGTGACTGACGAAGAATCTGTGGACGCTGGCTTTGCAAAATCCCGCGCTGCCATTGGCCAGGAACGCATCCTCGTCA
>NZ_DFME01000103.1:0-9265 GCF_002375605.1 Hyphomonas sp. UBA3601
AATACAACTTCCTCACACCCTGCAGATTTCAGCTTTTTCAGTATTCCACCGACTTCACCCAGACCTATGGCTTCCCCCGGAAACCTGGCCAGTGCCGGATCATCAAAGCCCTTCAGGCGGAGCACATACGCACCCTGCCCTTCCTCAATGGCATTCTCTGCGATGGCAACTGGTAGGTCGCCCAGTCCTGCGATGATACCGAGTGGAGCCATTATATCATCAACCTGGTTTGCAGATGGGGCGGTCGCCCTCACGGATAAATGTGATGATCTCCATGGCCAGCGGATTCTCTGCATAATCCTGCGACGCCTGTTCCAGCCGATCCTTGAACAGGCCATCTCCAAGAAAGATGGCTTTGTAAGCGGCGCGAATGTCCCGGATATCTGCTTTCGAGAAGCCTCGGCGCTTGAGACCGACCATGTTCAGGCCCGACAGTTTGGCGTGATTGCCGACGACCGATCCAAACGGAATTACGTCTTCCACAACAATCGCTCCCCCGCCGACGAAAGCATTCCGTCCGATGCGAGAGAATTGGTGAACGGCGGCAAGACCGCCGAACCACACATTGTCCCCGACTGTGATGTGGCCAGCCAGAGAAACATTATTTGCCATGACGACGTTATTACCAATGTGGTTGTCATGGGCGATGTGCGCCCCGATCATGACAAAGCAATTGTTCCCGATCACTGTAAGGCCGCCAAATTTGGGCATGCCCGAATGGGCGGTTGCATACTCACGAAAGACGCAGTTCTCACCGACAACCAGTCGAGAGTCCGGTGTCGATTCAAACCCTATAACTTGAGGCACACCACCCAATACCGCATGCGGGTGCAGGACACACCCCTCCCCCAGTTCTGTGTGACCGGTCACGACAGAATGCGTCATCAGGACGGAATTAGCCCCAATGCGTGCGTGTGGACCAATATGACAGAATGGCCCGACAACGACACCATCACCGAGAGCGGCTCCGTCCTCAATGTAGGCAGTGGGATGAATTTGTGTGGACATGAGTTTCCAAAAGCTGCTGGGACGCGCTGACTAACCCTTTTTCTTCGGGTTTGCGTTCTTCTGCAACCACGCGATCTCGCGCATCCATTGGCGGAGAGGTTTGGCAGGTGTTCCGCCCCATGTTTCGCCGTCTTCGATATTTCTGAACAAACCCGAAGAGGCCGCCAGAGATACACCCTCGCCGACTTTCACATGATCCGCGATTCCAACGCGTCCACCAAGCATCGTGCCATCACCGATCTGAACCGATCCTGAAATACCACCGAATGCCGCCATGAGAACCGAGCGACCAAGCACCACATTGTGAGCGATTTGGCACAGATTATCGATCCGTGTTCGTTCCCCGAGAATTGTGTCGTCAAAGGCCCCCCGATCGACACAGGAATTGGCACCAATGGTAACGTGATCCTGCAGGACGACGCGGCCATAATGTGGAGCATCCTCCGCCCCGCTGGGACCAGGCATGACTCCGAACCCCGCCTCGCCTATCCGAGCACCGGACAGCAGTCTCACATGATCCCCTATAAGTGCACAGAATACGGTCGCGGCAGGGCCGATAACGCAATTGCGGCCAATCTGGACGCCTGGACCAATAACAGCATTCGCCCCGATGAATGTGCCGGCACCGATCACGGCGCCAGGTGCGATGGCAGCACCCGGTGCGATCTTAACGCTCTCGTCTACCGTGGCATCGGGCGAAATGGCAGACTCACCATGCCAATCCAAATGACGTGGACGAAACAGTTTTACCGCAGCTGTTCCGTGAACATAGCGGGGAAACTTTGAAATGATATAGGGAATGCCGTCGGGAATGCGGGCCACATTGGCATCATTAACGACAAGGGCTGAGATGTCGGGATTGATCTCGATAGCAGACTTTCCGTCTCCATCGAGAAATCCAAGGTCTCCCCGGCGGCCGTTCGCAGCCGAGGAGATACCTGTCAGTTCCAGATCTTCATCTCCGAAGAGACCAGACCCGGTCTGTTTGGCCAGTTCGCCAAGAGAAAGAGATCCCAATGGCGCGAAAAATCGAACGTCTACTGGCACGGATGTCTCAATTTACTGCGCTGGCTGGTCAGGGATGCGCTTTCGGACGACCGAAAGTGTAGGCGTCGTAGCGTCCAACTTGCTGATGACCAGTGCGGAGACATCAACAGAATCCACGCCATAGATCAGAGCGCTCTTGGACAGCACGATCTGGGCATTTTTTTCACTCACGACCTGCAGGAGAACCGGCTCAAGCGCCTTGTTGAAATCGATAAGAGCCTGACGTTCGGTCAGCTGAAACTCACTGGCAGCTTTTTGGCGGGCCTTGCCGAAATCACCGGCCTTCTTGTCGTACGCGTTGAGGCGGGCAACCATTGCTGCGTCGCCGGCAATCTGCTCGCGTGTCTTACCTTGCAGTTCAGTATTCAGCGCCTTGCCTTCAGCCTCAAGCGACGTCTTGGTTGGCGTCAACTCGGTATTGATCTGAGATTCGATGCTTTGAAGCTTGGCCTGAATGTCTTTGCCAGCTTTGCTGTCGCGCAGGATTTTTGCCTCATCGATCGTAATGACCGTGGTGCCCTGAGCGAAAGATGCCGGCGCAACCAAGGCAATTGCGGCGAGTGACGCCACCATGGCGAAAATGAAGTTCTTGAGTCGGGACATTCTAGTCTCCTGTCTTTCAGCTTGAAATTAGAATCTTGTTGAGGTCGAGAACCGGAACGTTTCCGTCCGGTCATAGTCTTCCCGTTTGAGAATTTGAGAGAAATCGAACCGAATGGGACCAAACGGAGAGTCCCAGAAAACACTTAGACCGGCGGACGCCCGCATGGATGCAGCCGTCTTGGTGAGCCGGACTGCTGGCAGGCCGGTCGATTGATCGGTGAAGTAGATTGTGGGACCGACGTCAGGCCCACGAAGAGAGCCCAAGGCACCCGCCTCTGCGAACAGCGCGCTCTTGATACCGTATTCTTCAGGCAGGAAACTCGGCAGGCTGAGTTCGAATGTGCTTTGATAATAGACATTACCGCCTTGCGAATTGAGGCGGCGAGTCTGAACAACTTCCCCAGTTTCAGGATCGACTACGCGGACAATCTCTCGCGGGCCGATGCCTGCGACGTCAAACCCGCGGAACGTGCTGCCACCCCGGAAGAAACGGTTGTTGATCCTCACGCCCTGACCGTCTTCCAGTGGGAAAACATACCCTCCGGAAACACGAAGGCTCGCAATTATATCGCGCCAGATGCCACGATACATGGTCGCGGTAGACTCAGTCCGCAAATACTTCACATCACCGCCAATACCGGCAAGGTCCTGGCTGAATCGGAAATCAAAGCCGCGCGACGGCCTTATCGGATCGTTAGTGCGGTCCCAGTAGAAATTATATCCGAGGATCGAGGACAGATCGCTGCGTTCTGCCCGACAGATCGGATCTCTCAAGACATAATCGCGCGAACATTGGTCAACAACGCGTTGGCCCGCACCAGCATCGCCTGGTTCGACGAGCCGATAGGTGTCGTCTGTGAGATCTTCTGGGGTGTCGGCCCCTGTGATCTGGACGCGGTCGGTAACGAAGAATCCGTCTTCGTCGATGATGTAATTACGATCGAGAACGTTCACTTCATCGGTTTGCAATCTGTAGCTAAGGCCAAGCTGCATGCGTTCCGTAAGTGGGAAACCGAGGCGTACGCCCGCACCAATCGTATCGCTGGTGAAGCCGGAATAATCTTCATAGTCCTGGCGAGTAGCGTAGGCGTCAATACCGCCGGAAAGATTGCGATCAAACAGTCTTGGCTCAGTGAACCGGAAATCCAGAATTTGCTGACGGCTCGAAGCGGACACGCGAGCAACAACCGACTGACCGCGCCCCCTCAGATTGCGCTGTGACGCGCTGACGTCGAGCAGATAGGCATCCACGGATGAGAAGCCGGCCGCGAAGGACAGTTCGCCGGTTGGTTGTTCCTCGACCTTGATATCCACAATGGTCCGGTCCGGATCTTCCGACGGGGTCTCAACCACTTCGACATTCTTGAAGTAACCCAGAGCTCGGACGCGATTCTTGGAACGATCAAGAAGGATGCGGTTGAACGCATCGCCTTCTGAAATTCGGAGTTCCCGACGAATGACCCGATCAAGTGTCTGCGTGTTACCGACAATATTGATCCGATCGATGTAAACCCGAGGACCTTCATCCACAGCGAAGGTGACATCAATCAGACCCGTCTCGGGATTCACGTCCAACTGTGGACGAACATCAACAAAGGCGTAACCAGCAATACCCGCTGCGTAAGTCAGCGAGTCGATCGTGTCTTCAATCGAGTCGCCCCGGAAGAGCGTGTCGGATTGAATAGGCACAGCACGTTTCAGTGCCTCAGCATTAAGCTTCTCGAGCGCCGTCTCGACTTTGACCTCGCCGAAATAATACTGGCGTCCCTCATCCACCGTCATGGTGATGTAGAAGTCCTTCTGGTCCGGCGTCAGTTCCGCCACAGCGGATGTCACGCGGAAATCGTAATAGCCATTGTTCTGATAGAACTGTCGCAAGAGGTCGCGGTCATATTCCAGACGGCCCGGATCGTAATTGTCATTCGAGCTGAAGAAGCGCCACAGACGTGATTGACGCGTGACAATCTCGCTGCGAAGGCGCGAGTCCGAGTAAGCCTGATTGCCAAGGAAGTTGATCGACCGGACACCGGTGACAGGCCCTTCGGTGATCTCGAAAATCAGATCAACACGATTTTGTTCCAGCGGTTTGTATTGCGGTTCGACTTTGGCGGCAAATCGCCCGGACTGGCGGTATAGTTCGAGGATACGTTGAACATCGGATTGCACACGAGCAGCAGTGAAGATGCCGCGAGGTGCTGCCTGGATGTCTTCTTTGAGCTTGTCGTCATCTAGCGCGCTGTTTCCTTCAAAAACCACGCGGTTGATGATCGGGTTCTCAACCACACGCACGACCAGATTGTCATCCACACGGTCAATCGACACGTCCGCAAACAGGTTGGTGGCAAACAGTGTCTTCAAGGATAGGTCAATGCGGTCAGGATCAAAGGAATCCCCAGGCTCTACAAGCAGGTAGGATTGAACCGTACGCGCCTCGATACGCTGATTGCCCTCGACAATGACGGAGCGGATGGTGCCGCCATAGCGACTATCTTCCTGTGCATCGGCAGTGCCCATGGGAACAAGCGCTGTGTTCACAGCCAGAACGCTGCTCGCCATCATGGTTGCTGCAAGAAACTTACGCATCGTCGACACACTCTCTGGTTAATTTCGGCAGGCGGATCAGCCGCCTCTTGCTCCGAACAAGCCGGTCTCGATGATATCACCCCAAGTGATCACCACGACCATTCCCAATAACAGGATCAACCCGAATGTCAGGGCCACCTCCTGCACTTTTTGCGGCATTTCCCTGCCCGCAATGGCTTCATATGCATTAAATACAAGGTGTCCACCATCCAATACCGGCAGCGGAAGAAGGTTGAAAAAGCCGACTCCTACTGAGATCGCGGCGCAAATGCTTGCCAGCATCCAGAACAGACGTTCGAGCTTCTGACCGGTCGTCGCCTGCTCCTGTTCCCAGACCTTGTTAACCACGCGGCGGGAAATATCTCCGATTCCCACAGGCCCCGTCATGGCGTGCATCGACATTTTTCCGGTAACGATTCGCGTAAGCATCGTCACCGTCCGATCGATCGTCGCGCCGGTTTCGAGAACGCCCTGCCCCAAGGCCTCTACCGGATTGTAGTAGATGTGTTCCCCATACGAGATCGGGGCGATACTCACGCCAATCGTGGCCTGGGGGACTTGCTGCCCGAAATCGTTTTCACGGACAATTTCATCAGGGGTCACGACGAGGGCTTTCTCGGAATCGCCGCGCTGAACAACGAAATCAATTGGTTCATTCGGGTTCAGGATGATCGCCATCAAGACTTCGGACGTATCGCTAACCGAATTGCCATTTACTGACATGATCACGTCGCCGGATTCCATTCCAGCTTCAGCAGCCGCTCCATCTGGTACTACTGCGGCAATGCCGACCTTCATGACCGGTCGACCGTGAACGCCCAATATCAGAGCGAATATAAGGGTTGAAAGGATGAAGTTGGCAAATGGTCCTGCGAGGCTGACGAGCGAGCGTTGACCGACCCCAAGCTCTGGATATGCCCTGCCAATCGGCCCCTGCTCAATCTTGCCGACATCGCCCGCCATCTGGCTCTCACCCACAAATTTCACAAAGCCACCGAGCGGAATCCAGTTCACGCGCCAGCGCGTGCCGTGCTTGTCAGTGCGTTCAAAGATCGGCTTTCCAAATCCCACCGAGAAAGACTCCACGGCGGCGCCAAACCAGCGCCCCACGATGTAGTGGCCGTACTCGTGAACGATAACCACGATGCCCATCATGAAAATCAGGCAAAATAGAAACAAGGGTCCCTGGCTGAGAAAATCACCCAAAACGTTATCCTCCCGTACGACGCTGGGTCTTCTCTAGTACATCGCGCGCCATTTCTCGACTGAAACGGTCCAGCAAGGCAATCTCCTCCAGAGTATCGCAGGCGATTCCGTGCATATTTCCCGAAAAATAGCGATTCAACGTCTCTTCCACGATCCAGCTTATGTCCAGAAACCCGCAATGGCCCGCAATAAATGCAGAAACAGCCGATTCATTAGCGCAATTTAATACGGTCGTTGCCTGAACACCGTGTGCATATGCCTGACGCGCCAGCCGAATGGCCGGGAAGCGCGTTTCATCAACATTTTCAAAGTCCAGCCGGCCCAAGGTGGCGAGGTCCAGGCGGTCCACGACGGTTGGAACCCTGTCCGGCCAGCCCAGCGCGTAGGAGATCGGCGTTTTCATGTCTGGCGCACCAAGCTGCGCGATGACTGAGCCATCGGTAAAGTGCGCCATGCCGTGAATGATCGATTGAGGATGGACGATCACATCCAAGCGCTCCCCTTCGACATCGAAAAGAAATCCCGCCTCGATGAACTCAAGCGCTTTATTCATGAGGGTCGCACTGTCGATGGAGTTCTTGACGCCCATGCTCCAGTTCGGGTGGGCGGCCGCTTGCTTGGGGCTCGCCATGCGCATCTGATCCAGAGACGACGTGAGGAACGGCCCGCCGGATGCCGTGATTGTCAACTTTTCCAGAGAGCGACCATCGCCAAGACATTGAAAAATGGCTGAATGCTCAGAATCGACTGGCAGTATCGAGACGCCCCTGCGTCGCGCCTCGCTCAGAATGAGCTTGCCACCGCACACAATGCTTTCCTTGTTTGCGATCGCGACATCATTTCCCGCACGTATGGCAGATATCGTGGATTTGAGGCCAGCTGCCCCAACAATCGCCGCCAACATGCGCTCCACCGGGCGCGCTGCTGCTTCTGCGATCGCTGTTTCGCCTGCCGCCGCTTCGATATCAGTTCCAGCCAGCAGAGTTTTCAGGGTCGGCAGCTGGGACTCATCAGAAATCACCGCGATTTCAGCATTGAACGCGATAGCTTGCGCAGCGAGACCTTCTGCATCCGAGCCGGCCGCAAGCGCTACGATCTGAAATGTCTGCTCTGCATTGGCGTTGGCGTGACGGACGACATCCAACGCAGACTTTCCGATTGATCCCGTTGATCCCATGATGCTGATACGGCGGGTGGCCATCAGTACAGACCCAGTGCGGTCGAGAGTGACGGAAAGCTCCACAACAGAAGTGAACCAACGATTCCGACGGCGCCGAGGCCATCGACCCTGTCAAGAACACCCCCATGCCCGGGGAGCAGGTTGCTCGAGTCCTTCACCTTGAACCGGCGCTTGAGGCCACTTTCAAGAAGATCTCCGAGCTGTGCGGTAAATGACAGGCTGGCGCCCAAAAGCACCCACAAGATCAGACTGGAGTTCTGCAAATCCGCCGCAGCAATACCGCACACAGCCGTGAATAGGAGCGCGCCCGTTGCTCCGCTCCAAGTCTTGTTCGGACTTTCCTGAGGCAACAGGCGCGGCCCCCCCAAACCCCGCCCGACAAAATACGCCGCAGCGTCGGATGCCCAGACGAAGGACATGAAATACAATGCAACAGTGCGGCCATCCCAGGGTCCTTCGCGCAAGAACCAGAGACCAGCCGCCATGGCAGTAACATAGAACCAACCAAGCATAGCAGCGGATCGTATCCGCAAACCGCCCGCATTGGATGCAAACGAAAGCGCCAACCCGAAACAACCCAGGAAGACGTGAAGCCAGGTCAAATCCATAGGAAGGCTGAGGCAGAATAGTGCGGCGGCAAAGCTCAGAAGCCAGCCGCGAGGATGCCCGCTCATTCCAGCCCATTCCCAAGCCATGATACCGCCGAAAAGCGCACAAGCAGCCGCCAACCACCATCCGCCTGACCATACGACGAACAAGCCGGCAGGAATAAGGAGTGCTGCCGTCAGCAAGCGGAGTCCAAGCTGGGAAAAGCGGCTCTCGGGCGGGGTCCAGTCGCCCATTATGCGCTCCCCTTCGAAACAGCGCCAAAGCGGCGCTCCCTTTCGCTATAGATCGCAACCGCCTTCTCCAGAAAGGAACGATCGAAGTCTGGCCATAACACGTCGAAGAACACGAGTTCGCTATAAGCGGCTTGCCACAACAGGAAGTTGCTCAAGCGGTATTCCCCACTCGTTCGGATGAGAAGATCTGGATCCGGCATATCGACCGTATCGAGATAGGAAGCGAAGATGTCTTCAGTCACATTCTCAGACGCCAACTTGCCGCTCTCGACATCCGCCGCCAGTCTTCGCGAAGCGCGCGCAATCTCCTCGCGCCCCCCATAATTGAACGCGATGTTCAAATAGAAATCAGCATTGTCCGCAGTTTCACGTTCCGCCCTTTCGACCAATCCAGCTATGTCATCCGGCAGACCCTGGCGCCTGCCGATAACCCTTATCTTCACGCCTTCCTTTTTGAGTCTTCCGAGATCTTTCTTAATGAAAGTTTTCAGGAGCCCAAACAGGGCGTTGACCTCGGATGCGGGCCGACGCCAATTCTCAGTCGAAAAGGAATAAACTGTCAGGTATCGAACACCAATCTGGCCAGCCGCCTCAACAGTGCGTCGAAGTGCTTCGACTCCTCGCTCATGCCCTGCAGCCCGTGGCAATCCACGAGCGTTCGCCCACCGACCATTCCCATCCATGATGATGGCAATGTGAGCGGGTACGCGAGAAGCGCCCGCATGCGAGTCGGACGGCGCAGAGGCGTCGTCGGTCGACATCAGACCTGCATTATCTCCGCTTCTTTGGCTTTCAG
>NZ_DFME01000103.1:9479-14762 GCF_002375605.1 Hyphomonas sp. UBA3601
ACGGTGGCGATCTTCGCTGATATCACCATCCTTTTCCATCTTCTTGAGCGTGTCCATGCCATCCCGGCGAATATTGCGGACGGATACCCGTGCTGCTTCAGCATATTTGCCAGCAACTTTTTGGAGTTCAACACGGCGTTCTTCATTCAGCGGCGGTATCGGAATGCGCAAATTCTGGCCGTCCGTAACAGGGTTCAGGCCCAAGCCGGAATCCCGGATCGCCCGCTCCGTCGCACCAACGACAGTCTTGTCCCAAACATTGACCGACAACATGCGGTTGTCAGACACGGTGACCGACGCGACCTGGTTCAACGGCACCGTTGAACCATAGGCTGGGACCATAACCGCATCTAGCAGGTTCACCGAGGCCCGGCCCGTCCGCAGACCGCTGAATTCAGTGGAGAGAGACGCCAGGGCGCCTTCCATCCGGCGCTCAAGATCCTTCTTGTCATAGCTCATGACACTTACGCTCCATGATTGTTGATTGTTGTCGATGTGCCCTTCCCATGAAGGACTTTGAGGAGAGACCCCTCTTCCTTAAGCGAGAAGACCACGATCGGGATGTTGTTGTCGCGCATAAGACTCACCGCAGAGGGGTCCATCACCCGCAAATCCTTGGCCAGCAATTCCTGATAGCCAACCTCGTCGTAGCGCGTCGCATTTGCGTCGATTTTGGGATCCGCTGTGTATACGCCGTCGACTTGCGTCCCCTTGAGCAGGGCATCGCAGTTCATTTCGATCGCCCGCAGCGCAGCCCCGGTATCTGTCGTGAAGAATGGGTTTCCAATGCCGGCCGCAAATATCACAACGCGGCCTTTTTCCATGTGTCGCTGGGCCCGGCGGCGAATATAGGGCTCGCAAATCGACTCCATTCGGATTGCCGATTGCACGCGCGTCGGGACGCCAATGCTCTCAAGCACGCTTTGCATGGCAAGAGCATTCATGATCGTGGCCAGCATGCCCATGGAATCGGCCTGTGCACGCTCCATGCCCTTGGCAGCGCCCGCGACGCCGCGAAAAATGTTTCCGCCGCCAATGACGAGGCAGACTTCCGCGCCAGTGTCCTGAGCTTGCTTGATTGCATGTGCGAATTTCTCGCACGTCGGAATATCAATTCCGAATTGTCCGGGGCCCATCAGCGCCTCTCCGGAGAGCTTCAACAACACCCGTTTGTATTTCAAGGGGCTGGAGTCGGACTCTTCGGTCTGCATGGGCGGTGTCTCCGGTATTATCGGCCTTATAGGCTCCTAAAAGATTCCCGGCCGCCTGTCATGGGCGACCGGGATGTTCAAAGCCCTTTGCGGGCCGAAAGGCAAGCGGGATCAGCTGCCTTTTGTCATGGATGCAACTTCGTCGGCGAAGTTGTCTTCTTCTTTCTCGATGCCCTCACCCAGCTTGAAGTGCACGAAGCCCTTCAGCGTTGCGCCCTGCTCCTCGAGGAATTTACCAACCGTCTGGTCAGGGTTCATCACGAATGGCTGCTCTACAAGAACAACTTCCTTGTAGAACTTCTGCATCCGGCCAACGATCATCTTCTCGATGACATTGTCAGGCTTGCCGCTTTCGCGAGCCTGCTCGGTAAGTACGCGCTTTTCAGCCTCAACAATCGCCGGATCCAGCTCATCAGTGGTGGCGGATGCAGGCGACGTTGCCGCGATATGCATCGCAACCTTGCGGCCGACTTCTTCCAGATCGCCAGAACCGTCGAGGGCGACAAGCACACCGACTTTGCCCATGCCGGCCGTTTCAGCATTGTGGATATAGGAAGCCACCTTGCCGTCCGCCGTCAGCTTCGCACTGCGACGCAGGGTCATGTTCTCGCCAACGGTCGCAATCAGGCGTTTGATCAGGTCATCCACAGAACCTTCGCCATCCGGCGCTGGAGCAGAAGATAGCCCCTCGACGGACCCGTCCGTTTCGAGTGCAGCTTTGGTGATTCCAGCCAGCGCCGCCTGGAATTTCTCGTTCCGGGCGACAAAGTCGGTTTCAGCGTTCAATTCCACAATTGCGCCGGTCTTGCCGTCGTCCGAGACTTGGACTGAAACGAGACCATCAGCGGCGGTGCGTCCAGATTTCTTGGCTGCTTTCGAGAGGCCTTTCGCGCGCAGCCAATCGGTGGCCGCGGCTTCATCGCCATTGTTTTCGACGAGCGCCTTTTTGGCATCCATCATGCCTGCGCCAGTCTTCTCGCGCAGTGCTTTAACAAGCGCAGCGGTAATCTCAGCCATTGCTGTATTCCTTCAGTTTGGTCTTCAGGTCAGACGCCTGTTCCTAGGCGCCTGTTGTATCTTCGGCGGTTTCGCCTTCTGCGGCCACAGCCACGTCAGCTTCAGCCATGGCGTCGATATCTTCTAGCTCACCAAGGTCAACACCAAGGCCAGCCGTCGACTCTGCCAGGCCGTCCAGTACGGCATCCGCGAACAGGTTGCAGTAAAGGGAAATGGCGCGCGCAGCATCGTCATTACCAGGAAAGCCATAATCGGCGTCAGCCGGGTCACAATTTGTATCAAGCACGGCGACGACTGGAATTCCCAGCTTGCGAGCTTCCTGGACAGCAATCGCTTCCTTGTTCGTATCGATCACGATCATAGCAGCCGGCAGGCCGCCCATGTCTGCGATACCGCCAAGAGAGAGCTGAAGCTTGTCACGGCGACGCTCAAGGTCGAGCAATTCCTTCTTGGTGAGCCCTTGGCCGCTGTCACCGCTTTCAAACATCGCGTTCAGCTCTTTGAGCTGCTTGATGGAATTGGAAACAGTGGACCAGTTGGTCAGCGTGCCGCCGAGCCAGCGATGGTTCATGTAATACTGAGCGCAACGGCCAGCAGCTTCGGCAATCGGCTCCTGGGCCTGACGCTTGGTGCCCACGAACAGGACCCGACCACCTTTTGCGACCGTGTCGCGCACAAAGACCAGGGCCTGGTGCAGCGAAGGGACGGTCTGAGACAGGTCCATGATGTGGATTCCCGAACGATCACCGTAGATATACGGCTTCATGCGAGGATTCCAGCGGTGGGTTTGGTGACCGAAGTGAACGCCAGCTTCGAGCAGCTGACGCATGTTGAAGTCAGGTAGGGCCATAGATTTTCTCCATCCGGTTGGCCGTCACGAGTGGAACGTTGGACCCCTATGGCCCGTCGCACCGGATGCACCCGTGAACTGGTTTCTGATGTGGCGGCTTATACAGAAAATGCCGATGCCTGCAAGAGTTCTGGCGCGGCTTTTGTCAGGCAGCCTTGAGGGGCTCGACGCGCTCCACGCCGGGCGCTTCTTTCAGGGCCCGCTGTGCACTCAGGCCAATCGTGTAAGTTGCCGGCAGCTTCATGGTGACAACCCGGCCGTCTTCCAGTGGCATTTCGATCAGGAGTTCGCCCTGTTCAAGGTCCTGAAGCTTTGCAAGATGGCCAACCACTCCCGCCAGATCGCCAACATATGCGCCAACAGCGAGCCGAATCTTGAGCGCCCCCATCGCCTTCGACAATCTGGCTGCTTCAAGCTTCAGTACCCGTTCAGCGTTCAGTTTGATTTCTTCGGCGTTTCGTTTCACCCCAACGGTGATCGCCACCGCATTGCCGACCTGAAGCAGATCGTAATTTTGGGACAAGGTTTCCGGGAAAACCATCATCTCGACTTCGCCAGATGGGTCGGAAAGCGTCAGGAACGCAAACTTGCCGCCATTGCGCGCAGGTTTATCGCTACGCGCGCGGACGACGCCGATCATCTCGAGCGGCTTGCCGTCCGAGGCACGATCCTGCACCTCCATGGCCAGGGTCACGCGTTCGCGGTCCAATCCCTCAAGCACGTCATCCAGGGGATGGCCAGAGAAGTAGAACCCGATCGACTTGAACTCCTGATCCAGTTTCTGTTGACCATTCCAGGCCCTGGTTTTCGGCAGCACCGGCCTTAGTGCAGGTTCGGCCTCGGCAAACAGACCGCCCTGCCCGCCTTGTCGGTCCTGGGCTGCACTAACCGCCAAATTTGCCAGCAGCGGCGCTGACTCCAGCATTCTGGCGCGGTTCGGCTCCGTGCCATCGAATGCGCCGGCCTTGGAAAGCGATTCAAACGCTTTCTTGTTCACATGTTTCGGATCGACGCGTTCAGCGAAGTCGTAGAGATCCGCAAAGCGACCATCCTTGTCCCGTATCTCGACGACATGTTTCATGGCCTCAAGCCCGACGCCCTTCAGTGCGCCGAGCGCATATACGACCGCGCCATCACGCACATCGAAGTCTGCCGAAGAAGTGTTTACATCAGGAGCCAGAACCGGAATTTTCAGTCGCTTGGCTTCCTGGAAGAAGGCCGCGAGCTTGTCAGTGTTGCCGATATCAAGACTCATCGAAGCGGCGAGAAATTCGACAGGGAAATGCCGCTTCAGGTAGCCCGTATGGTAACCGATCAACGCATAGGCCGCCGCGTGAGATTTGTTGAAACCGTAGCCGGCGAACTTCTCCATCGTATCGAAGATGTCGTTGGCGAGCTTCTCTTCCATGCCCTTTTGCTCAGCCGCACCTTCGACAAAACGCTTCCGCTGGGCGATCATCTCCTCGACTTTCTTCTTACCCATGGCGCGACGCAGAAGGTCGGCTTCGCCGAGGGAGTAGCCAGCGATCTCTTGCGCCATCCGCATGACCTGCTCCTGATAAACAGGCACGCCATAGGTGGCCTCAAGGACAGGTTTCAGGTCCGGATGCTGATAGACAACGGAGGACGGGTCTTCCTTGCCCTGGACATAAACCGGAATGTTTTCCATCGGACCGGGGCGGTAGAGTGAGATGATGGCGATGACGTCCTCAAGATTGTGCGGACGCACCTTCTTGAGCGTATCCCGCATCCCGGCGCCTTCGAGCTGAAACACGCCCAGCGTCTCGCCGCTTGCCATGAGGTCGTATGTGGCCTGATCATCCAGGCTTTGCCATTCCGGCCCGACATCCCGGCCGTCCCGTCGGATCAGCTTGAGCGCCCGGTCGATCACGGTCAGGGTTTTCAGTCCGAGGAAGTCAAACTTCACCAGCCCCGCCATTTCAGCGTACTTCATGTTGAACTGGGTTGCCGGAAGATCCGCCCTCGGATCATTGTAGAGCGGCACGAGCTCGACCAGCGGCCGGTCGCCGATCACAACACCCGCTGCGTGCGTGCCCGCATTTCGGTACTTGCCTTCCAGCGACAATGCGACTTCGAGCAATTCCCCAACACGCTCGTCAGCGTCAATTTCATCCTGAAATTTTGGCTCGTCGTCGATTGCATCCTGCAGCTTGGGCGGATTGGCGGGATTGAAGGGGATCAGCT
>NZ_DFME01000103.1:14915-17716 GCF_002375605.1 Hyphomonas sp. UBA3601
CAAGCCGGTCGACCTGACCATATGGCATCTGCATAACGCGGCCGACGTCGCGGACGACAGCCTTGGCCTGCAATGTACCGAATGTGATGATCATGGCGACGGAGTCGGCACCGTACTTGTCGCGCACATAGCGGATGACTTCTCCTCGACGTTCCTGACAGAAATCGATATCGAAATCCGGCATCGACACACGTTCGGGATTCAGGAAGCGTTCGAAGAGTAGATCAAAGCGGAGCGGATCAAGGTCTGTGATCAGGAGCACCCAAGCGACGAGCGAGCCCGCGCCGGACCCCCGCCCCGGCCCCACCGGAATATCATTGTCCTTGGCCCACTTGATAAAGTCGGAAACAATCAGGAAGTAGCCGGGAAACCCCATGCGCTCGATGATCATCAGTTCGTAGTCAAGCCGCTCAAAATAGGTATCCCGCTCGGCATACAGCTTGTCCGCCGCGCCAAGACGGTATTCCAACCCCTCCAGGGCTTGCTTGCGGAGTTCTTCTGATTCCGAACGTCCTTCATTCGAAAAGTTCGGCAGGATGGGCTGGTGCGTCTCTGCCTTTACCGCGCAGCGCTGGGCGATTTCAAACGTGTTCGCAATGGCTTCGGGAATGTCAGCGAACAATTCCCGCATTTCTTCAGCTGTTTTGAGATATTGGGATGCATCGACACGCTTGCGATCTTCCTGGCCCAAATACTGGCCATTCGAAATACACATCATTGCGTCGTGTGCCTTGGCGTCCGACGGCTTCATGAACCGGGCATCATGCGTCGCTACCAGCGGCAAGCCCAGTTCATAGGCGAGGTCAATCAACCCCTCTTCGCAAGCATACTCATCTTCGGAACCATGACGCGTGATCTCTACATAGCAGCGCTCCGGATAAGCTGAAGCAAGCGTGGAGAGTTCGGTCCGAGCGTCCGCGATACGAGCCTTCAAAAGATGGCGCGCGACTTCACCTTCCGCGCCGCCGGTCAGCAGGATCAACCCGTCTGTTTTGTCCAGCAACAACTCCCGTGAAAGCTTTGGCACACCGTCGGCTGCGTCCAAATAGGCCCGCGACGACAACAGCATCAAGCGCTTGTAGCCTATCTCGTTCTGCGCATAGAGCGACACCCGTGTCGGTTCGCTCTTTGGCATACCGTCTGTCACTTCGAAACAGCATGCCATGATGGGCTGGATACCTGCATCCGTCAGCGTCAGCGAGATTTCCAGTGCGCCATACAGATTGTTACGATCAGTAATCGCCACAGCAGGCATTCCCTGCTCGACACACCAAGCCTTCAGGCCCTTGGGCGTGATCATGCTTTCGAGCAAGGAATAGCTCGACCGGACGGCAAGATGAATGAAGGGCGACTCAGTCACGGGAAATCTCCTTTTCACAGGATACTGTGCCGCGCGCATCACCACCAGACCAGAGGCCGGGCGCGGCCTTCCACAACTTAGTCCGGCCGGTAATCCACCAGCTTGCCATCAGCCAAGGTCAGGACGCGATCCATGTGGCGGATCAGTGACAGATTGTGCGTTGCCACCAGCACAGCAGCGCCTTCATCGCGAACCATTTTTATCAGGGTCGCGAACACGCGCTCCGTCGTACCGGGGTCTAGGTTTCCGGTAGGCTCGTCGGCGATGACAAGACGCGGATCGTTTGCCAGGGCGCGGGCAATTGCGACGCGTTGCTGCTCCCCACCCGACATTTGCGCGGGTTGGTGATGGCCGCGCTCATCAAGCCCCATTTCACCCAACAAGTGTTCGGCCTTTTCGCGCGCAGCAGATTGTTTCGTGCCTGCGATCATCAGAGGCATCGCCACATTATCCGCTGCATTGAATTCCGGCAGCAAGTGATGGAACTGGTAGACGAAGCCGATCTTGGCCCGACGTATCGCCGTGCGGCCCTTGTCGTCCAGGGCGAGGCAATCAATGCCATCCAGCATGACCTTGCCAGATTCTGGCCGCTCCAGCAGGCCAGCAGTGTGCAACAGAGTGGATTTTCCGGAACCAGATGGACCGACTAGTCCGACCAACTCACCTGCATTCAGCTGTAGATTGGTTCCACTGAGAACGTGCAATTCTCCAGCGGCCGTCTTGTAGTACCGGTCAATATCGCGAAGTTCGAGAACGGGTTGGGCCATTATTCAAACCTCAACGCGCTGACCGGGTCCTGACGGGAAGCCCACCAAGCCGGAATGATCGAAACGAGCATAGACATGCCGAGCGCATATAGACCGGTCTGCAGGACTTCACCCCAATCGAGGATCGCAGGCAGGCCCTCGAGACCGTAAACTTCCGCGTCGAAAACTTCACCCGGCACAAACAGATTGATGAAAGCCTCCACAGCATCGATGTTGGTGACAACAAGAATGCCGATCGCCATACCAAGCAACGCACCCAAGGTGCCAAGTATGGTTCCAACGAGCAGGAAGACACGGAGCACACCGCCGCGTCCAAGACCAATCGTTCGCAGGATGGCGATATCGCGTGTCTTGTTCTTCACCAGCATAACAACGCCGACGATGATGTTCAGTGTGGCAATACCCATGATCACCATGACGAGCATACGCACCATGGTCCGCTCAACCTGCAATGCGTTGAGATAGCCCGCGCGCTGGCTTTTCCAGTCAAATACGTAAAGCGCATTGCCGGTAGCTGCCGCTATGGCCTCCATGGCCGCGGCTGTTTTGTTCGGATCATCCAGTCGGATATCCAGCATTTGGTAGCGATCCTTGGACTGAAACAGGATCTGCGCCTGCTCCATCGGCATAAAGATATAAAGCCGGTCGAGCTCAACGCTTCCCGTCTTGAAAAC
>NZ_DFME01000103.1:17826-22818 GCF_002375605.1 Hyphomonas sp. UBA3601
CGCTTCCCGTCTTGAAAACGTCCCCGACAGTGTAGGCCTTGCTGCGCGGCGTTGATCCGAGAGGTCCGGCATTGGTCTGCGATGTAATGATCTCTACCTTGTCGCCCGGCCGGACACCGAGGCCTTCCCGGCCAGCAGCCAGAAATGCCCCCATCATGACGACATTGCCGCCATTCTTGCCTTCGCCAAACCCGGATTCAATGGCCGCCGCCCCGCCATCCTTCAGGAAAGGCATAGTGGCGAGGTCTTCCTTGCGGATGGCCCGCACGGCCGCCCCCGTCTTGCGACCATTCGCCGTCACGAGCACATATTCTTCAATATACGGTGCGACACTGGACACACCATCAATCAGAGAGATCGTCTCCGCAATCTGTTCGGCTTCTTCCTCTGTATACGACGCAACAACGCCGTAGACATGTGGCTGACCGCCCAGCAAAGCATCCAGCAAGGTCGCCCTGAAACCGCTCATGATGGACATGGTGATGATCAGCGCAGCAACCGCAAAGAAGATGCCGACAAAGGAAATGATCGATATCAGGCTTGCACCGCCATGCTCCCGCTTGGCGCGCAAGTACCGCCAGGCGAGTGTGCGCTCCAGCTTCCCAAACGGCGCGGCGGCTGACGGAATATCACTCATTCGGGCCGCACCTTGCTGAGGGCATCCGCGAGCGGCATTTCTGATTTCTCACCCGTTTTGCGATTCTTGACTTCAACGACACCGTTCTTGATACCACGTGGTCCGATGACAATCTGCCATGGTAGACCAATCAGATCCATCCGCGCGAACTTGCCGCCAGCCCTGTCATCAGTCTCGTCATATAGCGTGTCTATTCCGGCAAGTTCGAGTGCCTGGTAGGCTTGCTCGCAAACCGTGTCACATTCCTCATCGCCGACCCGCATATTGATGATTCCGACCTGAAACGGCGCAACGCTTTCCGGCCAGACAATCCCATTCTCGTCATGACAGGCTTCGATAATGCCGCCGACCAGACGCGAAACGCCAATGCCATAGCTGCCCATCTCGACCGGCACCATTTGGCCGTCCGGTCCCTGGACAACTGCGTTCATGGGTTCGGAATACTTGGTGCCGAAATAGAAGATATGGCCGACTTCAATACCGCGCGCAGAGACCTTCCGGTCTTCCGGCAGTTCAGCGAAGGCGGCTTCGTCATGCATCTCTTCGGTCGCGGCATAGTATTGCGTCCGCTTTTCGACTTCTGCTGTCAGGTCAGACGTGAAGTCCAGGTCCAGACCCGGAGCAGGCATATCCAGCAGGGTCTTGTCGCAGAAGACGGCGCTTTCGCCCGTCTCAGCGAGGATGATGAATTCGTGGCTCAGTTCGCCCCCAATCGGGCCAGTATCTGCGCGCATGGGCACACCGGTCAGGCCGAGGCGCGAGAACGTGTTGAGATAGGCGCAGAACATACGGTTATAGGAGTGTCGCGCATCGTCTGCCGTCAGGTCGAAGGAATAGGCATCCTTCATCATGAACTCACGCCCGCGCATCACGCCGAAGCGCGGGCGGATCTCGTCCCGGAATTTCCATTGTTGGTGATAGAGGTTCAGCGGAAGCTGCTTGTAGCTCTTCACATATGAGCGGAACACATCGGTGACGAGTTCTTCATTCGTGGGGCCGTACAGCATATCGCGGTCATGGCGGTCGGTGATGCGCAGCATCTCCTTGCCATAGGCTTCATACCGACCGGACTCGCGCCAGAGGTCAGCTTGCTGCAGTGTTGGCATCAGCATTTCCACAGCGCCAGCGCGGTTCATCTCTTCGCGCACGATCTGTTCAATCTTCTTGAGGACGCGTAGGCCAAGCGGCAGCCAAGTGTAGATGCCTGCTCCGTTCTGGCGAACCATGCCGGTGCGCAGCATCAGCTGATGCGAGGCGATGGCCGCATCTGACGGGGCTTCTTTGGATACGGGCAGGAAATACTTCGACAGACGCATGGAATCTCCGTGATCGCGCGGTAAACGAAGGCCACCTAGCCGCAGCGCCCCCTATTGCGCAAGCAAACGTGGCACGATGATGGCTGCAAGACCTGTCAGAACAACTGCACCCCCCGTCGCCCAAAGCGCTTTTTTGGCAAGCATGGGGTTTTTCGGCGCCGCTTCTTCCGTACCGTCAATCGTGGAATCGTCTTCCCACTGCCCCTTCACGCCGATCGGAAGAACGACGAAAAAGGACAGCCACCAGGCAATGGTGAAGACAACACCAGCGCCGAAAATGGTCATCAGTGGGCTTCCTTCGGGGTTTCCATCAGCTCGATCAGGACACCGTTCGAATTTTTCGGGTGGACGAAAATGATGGGAGTCCCATGGGCGCCAATCCGGGGTTTTCCGAGGACTGTGGCGCCACGCTTGCCCATCTCTTCGACTGCTTCGTTGATGTCATCCACTTCAAAGCAGACATGATGCTGGCCGCCTTTCGGGTTCTTCGTGATGAAGTTGGCGATAGGGGATTCGGCGTTCAACGGCTCGATCAGCTCAATCTGGCTATTCGGTAGATTGACGAAACAGACCTTTACGCCTTGCTCCGGCATGTCGAACGGCGTGGTGATATCTTTGGCGCCATAGAGTGTCCGATAGGTTTCGCAGGCGGCTTCAAGATCCGGCACTGCGACACCGACATGGTTCAAGGGACCAATTTTAAACTCTGACACGGGTTTCAACTCCTCAGGACGATCACTTCTATTACGGGACGGTGACCAAATGTTTCAAGACAAGCCTTCCGCAGGGCGCGGCCGACGGTACGCTCAACTGCATCATCGTCCATTCGGTCGCGTTTCTTCATGCGACCAATTGCATCCTCGGCCGCGATCTCAAGCGGCTCGATGCTCTCATCAGCAAGGCGACCATCGGTTTCCGACAAGCCTTTCGCCAACACGATGGGGCCGTCGAGTATGTCTCCATCATCGTCCAGCGTCATGGACGCGAAGATGATTCCAGCCCAGGAAAGTTTCCGGCGTTCCTCAATTCCCTGCGCACCTTCCGGCACCAGCCGATCCCCATCCAGAAACAACCGACCGGCTGGAACGACGTCAACAATCTGGGCCTTTCCCGGTGCGATCCGGATCAGGCTGCCATTTTGCGGCGTTACAGCATGGGGAACCTGCAGTGATTTCGCGAAATTGGCATGTTCCATGATGTGCCGACGCTCGCCGTGCACGGGAATTGATACTTGCGGGCGCACCCATCCATACATGCGGCGCAGCTCGTCCCGGCAAGGGTGACCGGAGACATGTATCGGATATGGCACCATGCGCGGCGTGATCACCCTGACGCCCTGCTCTGCCAGTGCATTCTGAAGCGCAAAAATCCCCTTTTCATTGCCTGGGATCTGTCGGGACGAGAAGATCACTGTGTCGCCTTCATGGAGCGACACATTACGATGATCCCGCCGTGAGATTCTCGTCAATGCGGCCCGCGCTTCACCCTGACTTCCCGTACAGAGATACAGGATGTGTTCGGCGGGAATCTGGCTCGCTTCGGATTCGTCAATGAATTCCATATGCGGCGGCAATATGCCGACGGATTTTGCCGCGTCCGTAATGCGATGCATGCTGCGCCCGACCAGACATACAGCCCGGCCCGCCGACTCGGCAGCTTCAACGATCGATTTCACTCGTGCCACATTTGATGCAAATGTGGTCACGGCCACGGCTTGTTTCTGCTCGGCGATCAGATCTATCAGCCCTTGCTTCACCGACTCTTCGGACCCGGACTCCCCTTCTTCGAAGACATTAGTTGAATCACAGACCATGGCGAGAACGCCTTCATCCCCCAGGGCAGTCAGGCCTTTGACATCCGTCGCAGATCCGATCTGGGGATCCGGATCGATCTTCCAGTCGCCGGTGTGCAGGATCGTGCCCAGCGGCGTCTTGATCGCCAAGGCGTTCGGCTCGGGAATTGAGTGAGTCAGCGTGACATAGGTAACCTCGAACGGCCCGGCCTGAACTGTTCCGCCCAGCGCAACCGGCTTGAGCCAGGACGGGTCCACGCCCCGCTCAACCATTTTCGAACGCACGAGCTCTGCCGTGAATGGCGTCGCATAGATCGGGGCCTTTGTTTGCAGGCGCGGATATAACAGGCCGACTGCGCCGATATGGTCCTCATGCGCATGTGTCAGGAATACCGCATCGATCTTCTCCCCGATCAGATATTCGGGATCCGCGCAGATCAGGTCGATCCCCGGCGTCTCAAGTGATCCGAACGTCACACCAAGGTCGGCAATGATCCAACGGCGGTCGTGCGCCGGGCCGTAGCCATAGGCATTGAGGTTCATGCCGATCTCATCGCAGCCCCCCAGGGGGAGGAAAACCAGCTCGTCCTCTATACCGTTCGTGTCTGCCATAGGTCTCAACTGTTCCGTTTGTAGATTTCGAGCAGGCCACGAATGGTAATATCCTGATCGTAATAATCTATTGTTTCGCTGGCACCTTCAAAGAGGGAGGCCACACCGCCGGTGGCAACCACTTTCATGGGCTTTCCATATTCAGCCTTGATGCGGGTTACGAGCCCATCAATGAGATCGATGTATCCCCAGAAGACACCTGACTGCATGGCGCTGATCGTGTCTTGGCCGATCACTTGGGCTGGTTTCTGGATCGCGATGCGTGGCAGCTGCGCCGCCGCATCATGTAGTGCCCGCATGGACAGGTTGATACCGGGAGAGATGATGCCGCCCTCAAAGCCGCCATCTTCCGCCACAACGTCAAACGTTGTCGCCGTTCCACTATCAATCACAATGAGATTGCCGGAATAGGTCATGTGCGCCCCGAGCGCGCTCACAATCCGGTCGGCCCCCACCTGTTCGGGCCGGTGAATGCGCACTTCAACACCCGTTTTCAGATTGGGATCCCCAATGAACAAGGGCTCGAGATTGAGATATCGACGCGCAAGATTACGAAAATTGAACTGGGCTTGAGGTACGACGGTTGAAATCACGCATCCTTTGATGTGCTTCAAGTCCATTCCATACATGTCCGC
>NZ_DFME01000103.1:22977-27363 GCF_002375605.1 Hyphomonas sp. UBA3601
CCGCCACAACCATGCCGCGTGGTCGTCGGCGGTCTTGGTGGCATCGGTCGCGCTGCGCCACTGGTTGACCCAGGTCTCGCCGTCATGAATGCCGAACACCGTGTTCGTGTTGCCTACATCAATTGCCAGCAGCATCGCTTAGCTACTCCCTATCAGGCTGACATCACCAGCCCGGACTATCTCCTGACGTCCATCGGGCAATCTGAGCACCAGCGACCCGTCTTCCGCCATATCTTCCAACACGCCTATCAGGGGATCGCCGTTTCGCGAAACCGAGATCGTCTGACCGAGCCCCTCAGCGACCTTCAGCCAATCTTGCCGCAACGTCTCAAATCCTTGCCGCGCTTGTTCAAGACGACGCCCAAACGCATCACGAAGCGCCGTCAGAACATCTTCCGGGGTCAGGACTGCGTCGCATCTTAAAGAATGCAATGATGTTGCCATTTGGCCAGCGCCGTCAGGTGCGGAAGCCACATTGATCCCAATGCCTGCGGCGACCCAGAACCCAGCGCCCTGCCCGCCGGTTTCGATCAGAATGCCGGAAATCTTGGCGCCATTCACGCGCGCATCGTTGGGCCATTTCAAACGGACGGGGGCGTCTGGCGCGAGCTGCGCAGCCACATCAGATACAGCCAATGCCCCGGCGAAGGGAATACGAGAGGCTACTGGAATGCCGCCGGGCTCATGAAACAGCGCAGTGGAAAACAAGTTTCCAGACGGCGAGATCCATGGACGCTGCAAACGACCGCGCCCAGCTGTCTGAGCTTCTGCGACAAGCCAGCAATCGTCGAAATCGCCAGCCTTCGCCCGTCGCCTCGCTTCGGAATTTGTGCTGTCTATGACGCCAAGGTGGTAGACGGGCCAGGTTAAGCTCAACCTGCAAGTCCCAGAGCCGCTGTGCCCGCCCACCCTGATAGTGCGCTTATGAAGAACAGGAACAGGATACCGGCAATCAGCGCTGCGAGCAGAACTGTGATCGTCACGGGGCCATCGACCGCCTCGAAACGCTCTGTTGGCTCATCAAACCACATGATCTTGATCAGACGGAGATAATAGCCAAGCGATACGACAGACGCGAGCACGAGAATTATGACGACTGGCATCAAACCGGCCTCAACCCCGGCGGACAACACTTCCCATTTTCCAAAGAATCCACCGAACGGTGGAAGACCCGCCATTGAGAAGATCAGAATGGAAAGAGCTATCGCCAGCACGGGGCGCTTGCGCATCAAACCACCAAGCTCGTTAATTCCTTCCACCATTCCGCCTTTACGACGCATGGCAAGCACGCCCATGAACAGGCCAAGCGACGCAATTACGTACAGCGTCATGAAGACCAGCAAAGGCCCCGCACCCAATTCCGGACCCGCGGCTACAGCGACGAGCGCGTAGCCCATATTCGCAATCGATGAGTAGCCGAGCAGACGCTTGATGTTGGTCTGTGTCAGCGCGCCCAGCGAGCCGATAATCATCGACAGGCCGGCAATGATGCAGAGGATCAGCTGCCACTGGTCGATCACGTCGCCAAACATGGTGAACATGACATTCGCGAAGACCACCATGCTCGCCATTTTGGGCGCGGAGGCGAAGAACGCAACGACAGGTGTCGGCGCGCCTTCATAGACGTCCGGCGTCCAGATATGCATTGGCGCAGCAGAGACTTTGAAGGCGAGGCCGACAATCATCAGGACCATGCCGAACATCATGCCGATCGATGGGTCCGCTGCAGCGATCACGGCATATTCTGTCGAACCGCTGAACCCGTAGACGAGTGATGCGCCATACAGCAGCATGCCAGATGCAAGCGCCCCCAAAACGAAGTACTTCAAGCCAGCTTCGGACGCCTTGGCAGAATCCCGATGGAACGCAGCCAGCACATAGGAAGACAGACTAAGCGTTTCGACGCCCATATAGAGCGTCATCAAGTCAGCCGCCGACAGGATCATGCCCATGCCGAAGGAGGCGAGCAGTATCAGCAGGGAATATTCATACCGGATGGTACCATGCCGCTTCAGGAAACCCTCAGATGTGAGCAGCGCAAATCCTGCCAGGACATAGCTGACAAATTTCGCGAAGTTCACGAACGTGTTCGTACGAACGAGGCCATTGAAGGCTTCGCCTCCTTCATAGTTCATCAGAGAAAACGCGGCGGCCGCAAATAGGGCAAGAGCGCCGAACTTGATAGATACGCTGTTGAAACGATCCTTCAGCGTGGCGCCCACAAGCACGCCAATCAAGGCAGTCGCAACGAGCCAGAGTTCAGGCCCAACAGTCAGTATCATGGCAGTGAAATCAATCACGAGATCAGCCTCCCGCCATCAGGTTCAGAATGCGCAAGGCAGAACCTTCGGTAATGTTGAAAATCAAATTGGGTGCAACACCAAACAGGATTGTGAGGATTGCGAGTGGAGCAATGCAGATCCATTCAATCCTGTTCATATCCTTAATCGTGTTCAGATCAGGATTGGTGATTTTTCCAAACACTGTCCGGCGATACAGGGTGAGCATATAAACGGCCGAAAAGATCACACCAAGCGCGGCGCCAAACGCTGCCCAGGTTGAAGCTTGGAAGCCACCGACCATGGTCAGGATCTCGCCGATGAAGCCAGACGTGCCAGGAAGACCGACATTGGCCATGGTGAACAGCATGAAGAACGTGGCATAAACCGGCATCCGGTGAACCAATCCGCCATAGGCGGAAATTTCACGAGTGTGCATCCGGTCATAAACGACGCCAACGATCAGAAAGAGCGCGGCGGAGATCAGGCCGTGGCTCAGCATCTGAAAGATGGCGCCCTGTACGCCGGCTTCGTTGAAGGCGAACACGCCGAGCGTAACAAAGCCCATATGCGCAACCGACGAATATGCGATCAGTTTCTTCATGTCCGTCTGACGCCACGCGACCAGCGATGTGTATACGATCGCGATCACCGCTAGTGCGAACATCATCGGCTGAAACAATTGGCTCGCGTCCGGGAACATGGGCAGTGAAAAGCGCAGGAAGCCATAGCCGCCCATCTTCAGAAGGATGCCTGCCAGCAAAACGGATCCCGCAGTCGGTGCCTGCACGTGCGCATCCGGCAACCATGTATGGACCGGCCACATCGGCAACTTCACGGCGAACGACGCCATGAAGGCCAGCCAGAGCCAGGTCTGAACGTTCGGATCGAAGGAATACTTCTCCAGAATCTCGAAGTCAGAACCACCAGCAACCTGGTACATGTACACGACGGCCACGAGCATCAGCAGTGAACCGATCAGCGTATAAAGGAAGAATTTGAACGCCGCATAGATCTTGTCCTTGCCGCCCCAGATTCCGATGATCAGGAACATTGGGATCAGTCCAGCCTCGAAGAAGATATAGAACAGGACGAGATCCATCGCGGTGAAGACACCGATGATAAAGGTTTCAAGAACGAGAAAGGCGACCACATACTCTGTCACGCGCTTGTGGATCGAGTTCCAGCTGGCAAGGAGGCAGATAGGGATCAGGAAAGTGGTCAGCAAAATGAGCGAAATGGACAGGCCATCAATGCCCATCTTGTAGCTGATGTTACGATACCAGCTGTATTGCTCCACCAGCTGGTAGCCCGACTGGGACGCATCAAACGCACCAAATGCTGCGAGCGATGCAATGAACGTGGCGCCAGATATGATCAGGCCAGCCAGAAGCGCTGTGCGCCCCTCGGCATCACTGGACGATGCATCTCGGCTGCCAGCTGTCGCTGCGCGCACGAGCATGATGATGAGTGCACCTGCCAGCGGCAGGAACGTCATCGCTGAAAGAATGGGAAAACCGCCCATTAGTTGGCTCCTCCAGCGCGCAGCCACAGTATTCCGCCGAATACAAGTGCAGCACCGATAATCACAAATGCGTAGTGGTAGAGATATCCGGTATGCATCTTCGACAAGCGCCCAGCCGAAGCCTTGGTCACAGCCACAACACCATCAGGCCCGATGCCGTCGATGATCTTTTTGTCAGCCTTCCAGAAGAGATTGCCGAGCATGGCCGAGCCCTTGATGAGCGTGGCCTGATAGATCTCGTCAAAATACCATTTGTTGTAGAACAGCGAGTGCAACGGACCGCCACTGTCGGCGACACGCTTACCAACACCCCGGTTGAGGTAATAGGTGAACGTCGCAATCAGGAAGCCGGCAATCGTGACGACCAGCGGTGCGTACAACACCCATTCAGGCACATTATGACGATCATGAAGGACATGGTTCTCTGCGGCGCGATAGATCGCGCCAGCCCAGAACGTCTCATTATTGCCGTCCACGAACGCGTCGTAGAAATAAACGCCCGCGAAAATCGCCCCCAGGCTGAGCAGCCCCAGCGGCACCAGCATGACGAGCGGGCTCTCATGCGGCGTGTGATCATGTGCG
>NZ_DFME01000103.1:27479-32144 GCF_002375605.1 Hyphomonas sp. UBA3601
CATCAGCCGCATGCGCATCTTCATGAGCGTGGTCATCATGATGATCATGCGCTTCCCACGTCTTCGGACCGTGGAACGTCATGTAGATCAGGCGCCAAGAATAGAAGCTCGTCAGGAAGGCTGCAATCAGGCCGAACCAGAAAGCTACCTGACCGAACATGACCTTGGACTGGCCAGCGGCGAAAGTGCTTTCCAGGATGGCGTCCTTGGAGAAGAAGCCAGCGAAACCGATCTGGGTGTGTGGAATACCGAGGCCGATAATGGCAATCGTCCCGATCATCATGGCCGCATAGGTGAGCGGCATGAATTTGGCGAGCCCGCCCATGCGACGCATATCCTGCTCATGGTGCATGCCATGGATAACCGAGCCAGCGCCAAGGAACAGAAGCGCCTTGAAGAAGGCGTGCGTGAAGAGGTGGAACATGGCCGCTTCATAGGCGCCGACACCCGCCACGAAGAACATGTAGCCAAGCTGGGAACAGGTCGAATAGGCGATCACGCGCTTGATATCGTTTTGCGCCATACCAACCGTGGCCGCATAGAGCGCGGTCACCGCACCCACGATGGTGATCATGCCTGCGGCGTAGAATGTGTACTCATAGATCGGCGACAAGAGGCAGACGAGATAGACGCCTGCGGTCACCATGGTTGCGGCGTGGATCAGGGCCGATACAGGGGTCGGACCTTCCATCGCATCCGGCAACCAGACATGCAGGAAGAACTGGGCCGACTTGCCCATAGCGCCAATGAAGAGCAGCACGCCGATAACTTCCAGCGCATTCAGATTCCAATACAGGAACGGAATCACCAGGTCCCGGACCGGGGCCGCATCCGTGAAGCCAACGGGCACAACGGCCGCATTGTTGCGCACGGCGTCCAGTACGGGACCGAACTCGACTGAACGGAATACAAAGAAGACGGCCATGATACCCAGCGCAAGGCCGAAATCGCCTACACGATTGGTAACGAAAGCCTTGATGGAGGCGTCGTTCGGCGCCTTGTTCTGGTACCAGAAGCCGATCAACAGGTAGGAGGCGAGACCCACGCCTTCCCAGCCGAAGAACAGCTGGATGAAATTGTCAGCGGTGACCAGCATGAGCATCATGAAGGTGAAGAGCGACAAATAGCTGAAGAAACGCGCCTTGTGCGGATCCTCGCTCATGTATCCCCAGGAATAGAGATGCACGAGGCCGGATACGCCGGTGATCACCGCCATCATCACAATGGACAACGTATCGACGCGGATTGCCCAATTCGCCTGGAATTCGCCGACGCTTATCCAAGGCATGAGGGTAATCACATGCTGTTTGATTTCCATGCCCGTCGTTGCGGCGACAAGACTTGCATGATGCTCCTCGGTGCCCATGTGACCGCCAAGACCTGCCACATAGGCAAACAGTTGGATCAGCGACAGCGCGCCTGCTGATAGTACGACAGCAGTGGTCAGCCCCATGACGACCTTGTCGCCAATCTGCTTGTGCACCAGGCCGGTCAGCGCCACGAGCCCCGGCGCAAGGACGATGTACAGGATCAGGATATCTGGAAGCATCGCCTTACCCCTTCATCAGGTCGACATTTTCGACCGAGATATCACCGCGGTTGCGGAAGTAGACGACGAGAATGGCAAGACCAACAGCTGCCTCGGCTGCTGCAACTGTCAACACCAGCATTGCGAAGACCTGCCCGGCAATCGTGCCACTGAATACCGCAAAGGCGATGAGGTTGAGGTTCACCGACAACAGGATCAGCTCAATCGCCATCAGGATGACGATGATGTTCTTGCGGTTCACAAAGATGCCTACGACCCCGATTGTAAACAGGGCCGCCGAAACGGCGAGAAAATGGGAAAGCCCAAGGTCCATGTCTTAGATCCCCTGCCCCGGAGTGGGGTCTTTCAATTCATAGGCATCGCTGCGACGGCGCGAGGTCTGTTTGGCAATGTTCTGACGCTTGGTCTCTGGACGGTGGCGCAGCGTCAGCACGATGGCACCAACCATGGCAACGAGCAGGATGATGCCCGCCATCTGGAACAGCAGCAGGTATTGCGTATACATTACCTGTCCTATGGCCTCGGCATTAGTCTCAGCGCCCGGAGATGCATCGAAATTGGTCTCCATGTCTGCCGTGCCGATCACCGATGCCAGCACGATTTCGGCGGCAAATATGATCCCGACAAGCACAGCGAACGGCCAGTATCTCAGTGTGCCGCGCTTGAGCTCGACGAAGTCGACGTCCAGCATCATAACGACGAACAGGAACAACACAGCAACCGCGCCGACATAGACAACGACCAAAAGCATGGCCAGGAACTCAGCGCCAATCAGCACAAGCAAACCGGCCGATGAGAAGAATGCGAGAATGAGCCACAACACCGAATGAACGGGGTTGCGCGCCATGATCACCGACAGCGCCGATACGAGCACGACGGCCGCGATCAGATAGAAAGCGATGACTGCCACAGCCCTACTAGGCCCCCTTCTTTGCAGGGCAGAATGCCCCATGAGTTAATAGTTTCGGCGGCCTAGCGATAAGGCGCGTCGAGTTCCAGATTCTTGGCGATCAGTCGTTCCCAACGATCTCCGTTCGCGAGCAGGCGGTCCTTGTCATAGAACAGCTCTTCGCGCGTTTCAGTGGCGAATTCGAAGTTCGGCCCCTCCACGATGGCATCGACCGGACAGGCCTCCTGACAGAAGCCGCAATAGATGCATTTCACCATGTCGATATCATAGCGTGTGGTACGACGGGCACCGTCTGCGCGCGGCTCAGCCTCAATCGTGATGGCCTGCGCCGGGCAGATTGCCTCACACAATTTACAGGCGATGCAGCGCTCTTCACCGCTGGGATAACGCCGCAAAGCATGTTCCCCACGGAAGCGCGGAGAAAGAGGATTTTTCTCAAACGGATAGTTCACCGTTGCCTTGCGCGTGAACACTTCCCTTGTCGCCACGACGAGCGCGCCGAGGAAATCGGTCAGGAGCGCGCCGCGGATGGTTTGAGCCAGACTCATGACTGAACTCCCAGATAAACGACATAGCCGGACACAATCAGAACCGCCACGAGCGAGGTTGGCAGGAAGATCTTCCACCCCAGGCGCATCAGCTGGTCATAGCGGTAACGAGGGACAATCGCCTTCACCATCGCGAACATGATGAACAGGAACAGGATCTTGAACATGAACCAGAACAAGCCGGCGAACGCATTCACGAAGGGATGGTCGCGGACGAACTCCTCGCCCAGTGCGAATGGACCATGCCAGCCGCCCAAGAACAGAATCGTCATCAGAGCGCACATCAGGACGATGTTAAGATACTCGCCCAGCATGAACAGCAGGTAGGGCGTTGAGCCGTACTCCACTTGGTAACCAGCGACGAGCTCGGATTCGGCTTCCGGCAAATCGAAGGGTGGCCGGTTCGTCTCAGCGAGCGCTGAGACGAAGAAGATAATGAACATCGGGAACATGACGACAATCAGCGGGAAGTGCTGGAAACTGAAGGCATGCCAGGTCCAGATACCGCCTTCCTGAGCGTTCACAATATCCGTCAGGTTCATCGAACCGACCAGCAGGATGACGGTCACGATTACGAAGCCGATCGAAACTTCATAGGAAACCATCTGCGCCGCCGAGCGCAGCGCGCCGAGGAATGGATACTTGGAGTTCGACGCCCAGCCGCCCATGATGATGCCATAGACGCCCAGCGAACTGATTGCGAACAGGTAAAGCACACCAACATTAAGGTTCGAGATAACCCAACTGGTGCCGCTTGCCGTACCGGGCGCAACCGGAATCGCCGCCCAGGCTGCGAAGGCCAGCGTACAGGTCAGGATTGGCGCGATGAGAAAGACGGTCTTGTTCGCACCAGCCGGAATCACGATTTCCTTGAGCAGGAATTTTCCGAAATCGGCGAATGACTGCATCAAGCCGAAAGGCCCGACGACGTTCGGACCTTTGCGCATCATCACACCAGCCCAGACCTTACGGTCCAAAAGCAGGAGAAATGCGATCGATAACAACAGGACGAGCGTGAACAGTGCGATCTGTCCGAGGACCAGCAATGGCCCCCAAAGTTGCCCGAGAGACTCGACGTAGTTGCTCATGGCGCCCGCCCTACTCCGCTGCTACCGGAGTGTCCAGCGCTGAGGCCAGCGCAGAACATTCGGCCATCGTCTTGGACGCCCGTGCGATCGGGTTCGTCATATAGAAATCGTCAAACACCGGACGGAATGTCGCGGTCGTAAGAGTTGTCGGAGCGGTCGTGATTGGCGTTTTGAGGGCCTCCGCACCCATCGCGCCGGGCGCGAATCCCAGCCCGGAGAAAGTGGTACTTTCACCCTCAGGACCGCGCAACTCAGCGCGCAGCGCATCGGCGGTGTCATAAGGTAGTTTCTTGCCAACGACCTCCGACAAGGCTCGGAAAATAGCCCAGCCTTCGCGCGCTTCACCTTTTGGCTGCACAGCGCGGCTGGTCATCTGGACGCGGCCTTCTGTGTTCACAAAGGTTGCCGACATTTCGGTATAAGCGGCACTCGGCAGAATGATGTCCGCGCGTGCGGCCCCCGCATCTCCATGCGAGCCGATGTATATGACCTTCGCATCGCCAAGACCCGACAGATCGAGCTCGTCAGCTCCGAGTAGCACAACGGTATCCATACCACCGGACAGTATTT
>NZ_DFME01000103.1:32289-33329 GCF_002375605.1 Hyphomonas sp. UBA3601
TACCACCGGACAGTATTTCTGCTGTCGCAGCTCCGCCCTCGCCCGGCACAAACCCGATGTCTAGCGCACCAACACGGCCTGCCGCGTTGTGAAGAACGCCAAATCCGGCCCAACCGTCCTTTATCGCACCAATTTCGTTTGTCAGTTCCAGCGCTTTTGCGAGAACTGCCGCGCCATCTTCGCCGCAGAGTGCGCCCTCACCGACGACGATCATCGGTCGCTCGGCATCGGAGAGCACTTTGCCGAAGTCCGAATTGCGAATATCTGTGAGGGCTGATGCACCATCACCGAGCCAAGCATGCTCATATGTCAGATCCGCTGCTTCGCCGATACGACCCACTTTCAGGTCAGCCCAAAGCCATGCCTTGCGGATGCGCGCATTCCAGACAGCGGCTTCAACGCGCGGATTCGTACCAATCAACAGCAAGGCGTCAGCATCCTCTACGCCAGCCAGTGTGCCATTCAGGATATAACGTTCGCGCACCCCATCTGTGCCATATTGCGCCCCGGCGGGACGACAATCTGTATTCTCCACACCGAGCCCTCGGAAAAAATCAAGCGCTGCCTTGGCCTGCTCAACCTCGATCAAGTCTCCGGCGACAACGCCGATTTTTTCAGGGGATGCCGACAGCGCCTCTTTCACGGCCGCAAAAGCCTCGCCCCAATTAGCCGGGCGCAGTTTGCCGTTCTCGCGAATGTAAGGCTTGTCGAGGCGTTGGCGGGCTAGGCCATCCCAAATGAAACGGGATTTGTCCGACAGCCACTCCTCGTTGATGCCTTCGCTCACTTCAGGAAGGATACGCATCACACCATCGCCCTTGGCGTCCACGCGGATCGCTGCGCCCATGGCGTCCATCACATCAATAGAGGATGTTTTACGCAGCTCCCATGGGCGCGCATTGAACGCGTATGGCTTGGACGTCAGCGCACCAACCGGGCACAGATCGATGACGTTGCCAGACAGTTCGGATGTCAGACTCTTTTCCAGATAGGTTGTGATCTCAGCATTCTCGCCACGCGAAATCATGCCGAGTTCCTCG
>NZ_DFME01000113.1:0-17487 GCF_002375605.1 Hyphomonas sp. UBA3601
CGGCCAAGCCGCATTTCTCTGCTGCGTTCGACCTGCCGGGCGAAAAAGTGAAGACGCGCATGATTGAAAAGCGCCTTGCAGGCGGCAAGATGCGCATGCTGGACGCGGTCGACTATTTCAACCCGACCGGCGGAGAGGCCGGGCTTGGTCTGATCCGGGGCCGCCAAGCAGTTGATCCGAATGCGTGGTACTTCAAGGCGCACTTCTATCAGGATCCGGTCCAGCCGGGGTCGCTCGGCCTTGATGCGCTCGCACAATTGCTGGCGCGCGCCATTCTGCTCAAGGGACTGGATGAGGGCATGAGCGACCCGCACTTTGAAACCATTGCGACCGGCGCACCGTTCAAATGGAGCTATCGCGGACAGGTGACGCCCGACAAGAAAGAAGTCGTTACCGTGATGGAGATTGTTTCCATAGAGAAACGCGACAAGGGCTGGTTGGTCACTGCACGAGGAAGCCTGTGGCGGGATGGCCTGCGTGTTTACGAAGTCGGTCCCTACAGCCTTGGGCTGGTGGACAAAGGCTAGGCGCACTCGCTCGCGACGCAAGTGACAATGTCTCCGTGCAGGAAGCACGAAATGTCGAATATGCGATCCGTATGCGATACTTGTCCCTGGGAAGTCTCACCAAGGATGAGGCTTGCGGATAGGTTGATCGTCGGTGCCCCCATGCGGAATCCCTGACCGGCGGCTTTCATGATGGCCTCCTTGATCGTCCACAGCCTGTAGAATGGGAGGAGATCGTCGTTAGCGATACCGCTGAATATCTTTCGCTCCGAAGCCGAACACATCATCGGCAGCATCTGTCGCCAATCGATGTCGCGAACCTTTTCGATATCAATTCCGACCGCTTTGTCATGAGAGGTGGCGAAGGCAGACCAGCCCCCGGTGCGAGAAATCGACAGATACAGTTCCCGCATATTTCGCAGGGAAGGCGCCCCGAGCGTATCATGTTCGAGAACTATATCCGCCTTCGCTTGGCCGAGATGATTTGAAAGGCCGGTTCGCACAGCTGCGAATGAGCGTTCCAGATCAAGACGTATGTCTGGATCGAACAACTTTCCAAGGCGCGCGTACTCGGTATTGGTGAGGACCGATGACTGCGTCTGTACTTCCGAATGATCCAGAATATACGCCGAGATGCTCGGCTGCTCCGGCGTGCGGGTCTGAGATGAGGGAATGTCGAGTTGGATCATATCAGTCAGGCTGCAAGTGATATACCGGATCAGCGCGGGAAATGATCCAATTACAGCCAAGAATATACACACACCGCTTGTTTCCGCTAGAAGTCGGAATGAGCCCGTATATGCACTTCCGGACCTGACATTGACTATGCCATCCAGCCTTTCCTACAAGTTTTCGATCGCGCCCATGATGGACTGGACGGACCGGCACTGCCGCATGTTCCATCGGAGCCTGTCGAAACATGCGCTGCTCTGGTCTGAAATGATGACGGCTGATGCCGTCATCCATGGAGACCGCGGCCGCTTGATTGGCTTCTCCGAAGCTGAGCATCCCGTCGTCCTGCAACTGGGTGGCAACGAGCCGGCAAAGCTCGCCGAAGCGGCCGCCATTGCCGAGCAGTTCGGCTATGACGAGGTAAATATCAATTGCGGCTGCCCGTCCGACCGAGTTCAATCAGGCGCGTTCGGAGCTTGCCTGATGGCGCGGCCGGACGAAGTAGCCGCGTGCGTTGACGCCATGAAAGCCCGCGTGTCCATCCCGGTCACGGTAAAGTGCCGCATCGCCATTGATGATTTGCCAGCGGAAGAAACTCTGTTTGATTTTGTCGAGAAAGTCAGCGCAGCAGGTTGCGAGGTTTTCACCGTTCACGCGCGCAAGGCTTGGCTTAAAGGCCTGAGCCCGAAGGAGAACCGCGATATTCCGCCGCTTGATTATGACCTTGTGGCGCGCCTGAAGGCCGTGCGGCCTGACCTGACCATTATCCTGAATGGCGGCATCACCACAATCGAGGCTTGCCGCGACCACCTCGATACTTTTGATGGCGTCATGCTGGGGCGTGCCGCTTATCAATCCCCAGCCCTGCTGGGCGCGGTGGATTCCGCATTGTTCGGGGTCGGCGAGCCTGTCTCACCAGAGGTAGCCCTCGACGCGTACCGGCCTTATATGGCAGCGCGTCTGGAAGAGGGCGTCGGGTTGCATGCGATGACCCGTCATATGCTGGGCCTGTTCAACGGACAGCCCGGCGCGCGCCGCTGGCGGCGAACACTCTCTGAGAAAGCCGTGCGTAAGGGCGCCGGTCTGGAAGTGTTGGATGAAGCGCTTAGCGCGGTCATGCTCGACGCCTGATACAAAGCAGGTTCAACTTTTCGGAATTTCGTTCTTTATTTGTTCGCAATATTCTGTTAACCATTTGCCCCATGCTGACAGGGGTTGGAGATGGTTTGCAGGGTTACGACGTTTGCATTTGAGGGCGTAGACGCCCAGCCCGTGGATGTGCAGGTCCAGATGACCGGCGGCCAGCCAGCGTTTCATATTGTCGGCTTGCCGGACAAGGCGGTTGGCGAGAGCCGTGAACGTGTCCGGGCCGCTTTTGCCTCCCTTGGGCTCGCACTCCCGCCGAAACGGGTCATCGTGAACCTCGCCCCCGCTGATCTTCCCAAGGAAGGCAGCCATTATGATCTCGCCATCGCGCTTGCCCTGCTCGCCATGATGGGCGTGATCCCACCAGACCAGTTGGAGGCCTACGCGGCCATTGGAGAACTTTCGCTTGATGGCGCGCTGGGCGAAACGCTCGGGGTCCTGCCAGCCGCCATGGCCGCTGAAGGCATGGATTTACAACTCATCTGCCCACAGATTTGCGGCGCTGAAGCAGCCTGGGCAGGCGGCAGTGTTATTGGCGCAACAGGCCTGATTGCCCTGATCAATCACTTTACTGGCCGCGCTGTTATCAGCCCTCCGCAGCCGGGCGAACTGGCAACCCCGCCCGCCGGGCCGGATCTGCGCGATGTGAAAGGTCAGGAAGGTGCCAAGCGCGCACTCGAAATTGCAGCCGCCGGGGGGCACAATCTCCTTTTTTGCGGCCCGCCTGGGTCGGGGAAGTCCATGCTGGCCCAAAGATTGGCTGGCATATTGCCGCCATTATCTGCGCGGGAATTGCTGGAAGTTTCGCAAATTCAGTCGATTGCGGGCCTGTTGGAGCGCGGACGCCTCTCGCGGAGACGACCCTTTCGCGCGCCCCACCATTCGGCCTCCATGGCTGCTTTGGTCGGGGGCGGAATCAAGGCCAAGCCCGGTGAAGTCTCGCTCGCGCATCATGGCGTGCTTTTTCTTGATGAATTGCCGGAATTCCCCGCAACGGTGCTCGACAGTTTGCGACAGCCGCTTGAGGCGGGCGAAGCCGTGGTGGCGCGGGCCAACCGGCATGTGCGGTATCCGGCGCGGTTTCAGCTGATCGCTGCCATGAATCCATGCCGGTGTGGGGGAGGGCCCGGCGCAGCCGCCTGTCGGCGGGGTCCCCGCTGTGCACAGCAATATCAGGCCCGCTTGTCCGGTCCGTTCCTGGACCGGATCGATCTCTACTACGACACGCCACCAGTTACCGCCGTTGATCTTGCGCTGCCGCCGCCCTCGGAAGGCTCTGAAGAAGTTCGCGCGCGCGTCGCCCGGGCGCGTGACATCCAGACAGAGCGGCTGGGGCATATGGCAAGTGACACGATCCGATCGGTTAACGCCGACACGCCTCTTTCCGAACTGGAAAAGTCGGCAGCGCCTGATGAGGCTGGTGCCGCTTTGCTGGCGGATGCCGCTTCGCGGCTGCAACTGACCGCGCGGGGCTACAGCCGGGTGCTCAAAGTGGCACGCACCATTGCAGATCTTGAGGGTTGTGACGGCGTGCGGCGGCTTCATGTCGCTGAGGCACTATCCTATCGGCATCGTCCGCCGGGCATGCCCGAGCCAGCCGTATCTGCGGCGCGCGGCGCTGCAGCCGGGAGCATGGTCGGTTAAATGAATGCTAAAGGCTTTGCGATAAGTCTGCTGCCCGATGACAGACTCACAAAAGCCTCCCGCAAATCCCGCCAAGCCGGAAGACACCTTCCTGGCAACGGCGAGTCATGAAATTCGCACGCCCCTGAACGGTATTCTCGGCACAGTTTCCCTGTTGCTTGAGACCGAACTGGCCCCAGCGCAGCGCGAATATGCCGAGGCGATCAAGATGAGCGGCGGGCGCCTGCTCGATTTGCTTAATAATGTGCTGGATTATGCCCGGCTCGATGCGTCTGCAGTGGAACTGGAAGTCGAAAATTTTTGCCCGGTGCGTCTGGGCCGTGAAGTGATCGAATTGCTCAGCCCGCGTGCGCATGCGGCAGGGCTCGACCTTGCTGTTCGCGCGCAGCCTTTGCCGATGCCGACCTATTCCGGCGATGCAGGTCGTATACGACAGATCTTGTTTAACCTGGTGGGCAACGCCCTCAAGTTCACGCGCCAGGGTTCGGTCTTGCTGGATATCGCGGCTCGAACGGATGGGCTCGAATTCCGTGTCATCGACACCGGTCCCGGCATAGCTGAAGCGGATCGCGTGCAATTGTTCAGCGCGTTCAAACAATCGGCCACGCAGGATGCTTTCAATGATGGCGGAGTCGGGCTTGGCCTTGCCATCGTCAAGCGGCTGACGGAGCTGCTGGGTGGACGGGTAGACATTGATGGTGCTCCCGGCCTGGGCACCGCCTTCAAGATATTCCTGCCCCTGGCACGTGCAGACATGCCGTCCACGCATGACCTGCCGCAACTCGACATGACCGTTGGCCTCGTCGGTCTCCCGGCCGCCACCACGCTTGCAGCCGCGTCTGCGCTTTCCGGGTCCGAGGCCAGGCCTTTTTTGATCGACCCAGTCGCGGGGCGTGTGCCCGGTCACGTCGATATATTGTTGATTGGCGCTGATTTACGCGAAAAGCTCGTCAGAGAATTTGCCTGCCAGCGTCCAACCCTGGTGGTCCTGCGTCCCGAAGACCGTGGCGCGATCGAGCGGTTTCGGAGTCTGGGCTGTGCAGGCTGGCTGGTACGACCGCTGCGCGCATCCTCGATTGCAGAACGTGTCTATGTCGTCCAATCAGGTGAGCAGGCGATAGACGAGCCGGAGCAGAAGACAGGGGCAGGGCATGTGCTGATTGCCGATGACAATCCGGTAAATGCACTGATCGCACGACGCGCCTTGGAATCGGCCGGTTTTACCGTCACTGTAGCCTCCACCGGAAGCGAAGCTGTGGAGACTGCAACGCAAATGAACATCGCCCTCATCCTGATGGATTTGCGCATGCCAGTCATGGATGGCTTTGAAGCCATGCGCCGCATTCGCGACAACGGGTCGGACGTTCCGATGCTGGCTGTCTCTGCGGAAATGAATCCGAACATCGAGCGACAGGCGCGCGCGGCTGGCGCAAACGGCGTGGCTGCCAAGCCTCTGGATGCCGAGGCACTCCGTCGCCTTGCGCTGCACTGGACGAGCGCGCCGGTCCGGCACGAAGGCGCTGCATGAGCGACACCTCAGCGCCAACGCCTCCTGAAGTTCGCGAGCCATCGCGCGCGGTCCGCGCGCTGAAGGCCCTGAAGGATCGCCGCATGGCGGCTATGCTCATCCTGTCATTTGCTGCCAGCATACCATATGGCGCGGTGGTTGGTGTCTTGTCGGCCTGGCTCACTCAGGAAGGCGTCGACACAAACACGATCGGTGTGCTCGCGCTGGTCTCTCTGGGTTACTCGTTCAAATATCTCTGGGCGCCCATGTTTGGCCGCGCTCGAAACGTACCATTTCTGCGCATCGGGGGACGCCGATCCTGGCTGATCGTGTGCCAATCCGTGATCGCTTTGCTGCTGATCATCCTGGCCTTTAGCAATCCACCGGAAAATATTGGCCTCGTGGCGCTGATCTGTTTCGTGATCACTCTTATTGGGCCGACCCATGATCTGATCCTCGATGCCTGGCGGATCGAAGTGGCGCGCTCTGAAGAGGACAAGGACCTCATGTCCGCCCTCTACCAGTTCGGCTACAAGTCCGGCGGTTTCATCTCCGGCTTTCTCGCCTTGCTGGTGGCCGCACGTGTCGGATGGACCGTGTCCTATGTGATGATGTCGGTGTTCATTGCGCTGACCGTGCTGGGCAGTTTGCTCGCGCCGGAACCGGAATCTTCGTCCCGCCCTGATACGAGCCGTATGAGTTTCCTGCCCTCGCTGCGCAGAAAAGTTACTCTTCCGGCCGTGATCGTCGTCGCACTCAGCTGGCTCATCGGCTTCACGATGATCGGCACTTTTGTCGTGCGCAAACTGGCCTTGGGCGCAGACATATCCTCGCGGGTGTTCGTTTCCGAACAGGGGCCCGTCATTGTCTTGCTGACCGTGGTCCTGCCAGCCGTCGTTGCCGCCTTGCTGGTGTTCACACAAAAGGCTGTTGCAACAGAGGCGCCCTTGCTGGTGGTGGGACAGAGTCGCGGCGACAAGCTGTTGGCCACCCTGTTTCGGGCGATCTTCGACCCATTGATGGAGCTCATTTCCCGGCTCGGTTGGTGGACCATTCTCGTGCTCGCACTGGCACTGACCTACCGGTTCACCGATGCGGTCTGGGGCTCGTTTGCCTATCCTTTCTATTTGCGCGCAGACCTTGATGCGTTGGGACATACGCTCGACGATGTAGCCATCGCCTCGAAATTCTTCGGTGTTGTGGCAACCATTCTCGGCTCGCTCATCGGCGCGACACTGATCGCGCTGCTCGGCCGGATGCCAGTCTTTTTTGTTGGTGGGATCGTCGCGGCGGCGACCAATTTGCTTTATGCGGACTTGGCGGCTGGCGCGGTGACGGTTGATGCTTTCCTGGCGTTCACCCATCTTGATGCACCATTGATCACCTTTGCGGATTGGGCCGCAAAACTCCAGCCTGAGGAAGTGGCAATTGCCTCTGACCAGGGCCAGCGCATGGCGCGCCTGATGGTGACGATCTTTGCCGAGAACATTGCAGGCGGCTTCGCGCTCGTCGCAATGACGGCCTATCTGACATCAGTGGTCAATCCGCGTTTTGCCGCCGTTCAGTATGCGTTGCTGGCCTCGCTCACAATGCTGATCGGCACGCTGGGCCGGCCTTGGCTGGGCGAGATGATTGAACAGAACGGGTTCTATGACGTGTTCATCATTACCTTCTGGCTTGGGGGTGTTGCGGTCGTACTCAGTGCCATAGAGTGGGGCCGTCAAACCTATCTCAAGCGGTCGGTATCGGCCGGGTAAACCTCATTAATACTGGAGGAAGTCTCATGCGTTCAGCCCTGATTGCGTTCGTCATGCCCCTTGCCATATCGGCCTGCGGGACTGTTCAGGGCCAACCGGCTGGGGTGAGCGTCGCTTTGGAAGTTCAGGAGGAGGCAGCCATCACGGCGATGCTTGAGGCGCAAGACGCAGCCTGGAATCGCGGTGATATACCCGCCTTCATGGACGGATATTGGAAGTCTCCCGACTTGCGCTTTGCGTCTGGCGGCAACATTGCGCGCGGGTGGGACGCAACGCTTCATCGCTATGAAACACGCTACGATACGCCTGAAAAAATGGGCACGCTGGTGACGTCCGACTATGAGATTGAAATTCTGTCGCCCGATGCCGCCATCGCACATGGCCATTGGATGCTCGAAGTCGAAGGCGACAATCCGTCCGGACTGTACACGCTTGTCCTGCGCAAGATTGATGGCGGTTGGGTGATCATTTCCGACACAACCACGTCAGCGGACTAACGGGTTGCGATGACGCCGACATAAGCCATTCCAAGCCTTGGCAGTCGGCCCAGTTACGGGCAAAACGCCGTGTGGCCTCACGACCGAAGGGGAGCCGGCACAGACCATGAAACGCGCAACACTCGATTTTGAAACCCATAATTCTGCGCTGGAGCGCGTGATCGAGCGGCCGTGGTTCCGGCATCTGGTGATCGCCTTGATCATCGTGAACGCCGTGATTCTTGGCGTGCTGACCTATCGCGAGACACTGCCTGAGGGCCTTGTCGCGTCGCTCGACGCAGTTGACCAGACGATCACATATGTCTTTGCGGTCGAGATCCTGCTGAAACTGGTAGTCTATCGGTTGCAATTCTTCCGGCGGGGTTGGAACTGGTTTGACTTCATCGTCATTGGCGTTTCGCTGATACCAGGAACTCAGGCATTCGGCGTATTGCGTGCGCTCCGGGTTCTGCGGATTCTCCGATTACTGCATATCGTTCCAATGATGCGCCGGATTACCGAGGCGCTGATGAAGGCCCTGCCGGGCATGGGCGCCATTTTCGCAGTGCTGGCGCTGATCACATATGTTGCCGCCGTAATGGCGACCAACATGTACGGCAATACCGAGAATGAAGAGGTCACCGAACTGTTCGGGGATCTGCCGCGTTCGGCCTATTCACTTTTCCAGGTCATGACGATGGATGGCTGGCGGTTCGAAGTTGTCCAGAAAGTGATTGATGATGGCAATCCCTATGCCTGGATGTTCTTCCTGATCTTCATCTTCATCGCCAGCTTCGCCATTCTCAACTTGTTCATCGCCCTGATTGTGGATTCGCTCGCGGCCGAACAACAGGCGATCATCGAGGAGGGACTCGACGAAATCGAAGGAGAATTGGAAGGTGAACTCATGACCGCCGAGAAGGAGCGCGCCGCCGTCCTTTCGGCAATACAGGAGATGCGATCAGAGATCGCCGCCTTGAGAGCCTCGGTTGAGGCGCAGTCAAAGTAGAGAAGGCCCGCCCCCGATATGTGGGCAGGCCTTCAGCATCGCTTTGCTTTGCAGATCACCTTAGCCTTTGGGCAGAAGGACCTGGTCGATCACATGGATGACACCGTTGGAGGCCATGACATCGGCTTTCACGACGGTGGCGCCATTCACCGTTACGCCGTCGGTGCCATCGATTGCTACGTCGCCATTCAACGTGCTTGCGGTCAGTGTCTTTCCGGCGAGCTGGTCAGAGGTCACCTTGCTGTCAGCGATCACGTGCAGTTTGAGAATGTCGGCAAGTTGGTGCTTGTTCTCCGGCATCAACAGGGTTTCGACCGTACCCTCGGGAAGGGCGGCGAAGGCAGCATCGGTTGGCGCAAACACGGTAAGCGGGCCTTCGCCCTTCAGGGCATCGACCAGACCAGCTGAAGTCGCGGCAGCCAGCAGCGTGTTGAACTGGCCAGCTTCGGCGGCGGTGTCGACGATATCCATCTTGGACCATTCGCCTTTGATGAGCTCGGCCTCGACATGGCTAGCCATGCGATCCTTGGAATACTGACAGGTCTCTGCGAGGGCCGGGGCGGCCAGGAAGGCGAAAGCAGCGGTGAGCGTGAGAAGACGTTTCATGATTAGGGGTGTCCCAATTCAGAAATTTTCCGATGGAACCATATCCATCGATGCCACCCTTTACGGGTCGTCCGTCCCGGAGGATCAGAATCTAAAAAAGAATTCATCTTTGGAAGTGTGAGCAGGACTTCACGCAACTGTCAGCATGCCGCGCTCCCAAAATTGCCAAAATAGGGTATAGAATTTCCCGAGATGTCTTTGTGGACCCGAGTGCTTGAGGGCGGACGGCGCCTGTTCGATCCTGACAACTCTGACGGCATGCTTGCCGACGGGGCTGATTTTGCGTGCGCGCCAGATCCGAATGATGTCGGGTTTACTGCGGCGGTCGTGGGGCTCGGTGCAAAGCTTGCCGTAGCTGACGGCACCGTATCGGATCAGGAAATCATGGTATTTTCGCGCGTCTTCCGCGCCGCGCCTGAAGACGCCGACAGTGTTCGCCGTGTCTTCAATATCGCCCGCCAGACTGTGCGCGGCTATGAAGGCTACGCTCGCAAGATCGGCCGGAAATACCGAGATCGCCCATGCTTGCTGGAAGGCGTGCTGGACGGCCTGTTCCAAATCGCGGGTGCGGATGGCGTCGTGACGGCGGATGAGATGGACTATTTGCGCACCGTATCCGATGCCTTCGGCTTTGATGAGCTGACATTCCGCCGGATCAAGGCCAGCCATTTGGGCCCGGATAGCGACGACCCATACCACATTCTCGGCGTCTCCCATGATGCAGAGTTTTCCGATATTCGTGCCGCCTATCGTCAGTTGATGTCTGATCACCATCCGGACCGTGTGGTGCAAATGGGCGCACCACGCGAATTCGAGGATGCCGCGCATGCCAAGGCGGCATCGATTACAGCCGCCTATGCGCAAATTCGGACCGAACGCGGTCTGCTGATCCGGTCGGATTGAGGCATTTCCGCGAATTCACATAGTATCGGCATGCCATTCCATTGACGGAACGCAGCACTGGCGCCATGTTTGCACTGTAAACGAGAGATTCATGACCCAAGCAGCTTCCAGTTCCGGCCGTTTCAATATTGCAGACGCATTTTCGAGTGCGATCAGCCTTGTGGCGCGGCTATGTATTGGGCTCTTGCTGGTGCTGTTTGCCGGATTGCTAGCCGTGATGACCGCTATCGCAGGCGTCTTGCTGGCTGCGGCGGCCTTGTTCATGCGGTATGCTGGCCGGAAGGGCATCCGCCCGCAAGCGCGCGACACGGCTGAAGAGCCGCTCATTCTTGACGCCCGCCGCACGCCGCGCGGCTGGACTGTCGAATAACAACTCCGAATTATCTGGAATTTTGAAACGGATGGGGAGCCTGAAGCCCCCAAAAGCGCTCGCTTGACACTGGAGCGCTACAACTGTAGCGTACATGTGACTTTGATAGCGAGATTTGCATGTCCCAGCCCAATCCTTCCGAACTCAGCGTGTTGAAACATCTCTGGTCACATGGCCGGCAAAGCGCACGTGAGGTGCATGATGCCATCGGTCCGGGGCAGGGGTGGAAGCCGTCGACGACCCGCACCGTCATTGCCAGGATGGAAGAGAAGGGCTGGGTCAGCCGTCAGGACATGCATGGCATCGCAGTGTATGCCGCCGCTATAGACCGGACCGCCACATTGGGCGGATTGGTCCGTCATCTCGCCCGCCAGGTTCTGGATATGGACGGGCCGTTGCCGGCGGCCTTGTTTGCGGAAAGTCCACACCTCTCCGATGCCGAACTTGACGAACTCGACGCCATCATCAACGCGGCGGCGGCCGATACGGAGGGCAAGGCATGAGCTTGTTCGGACTGATCGCACTCGCCTTTGGTTGGAGCGCGGCGCTCTGGCTGCTCGCCACCGTGCTTTGCACGCTCAAACCCTCACCCAGGATGGCTCAGGCCATATGGCGCGGCGCAGCAGCTTTGATGTTCGCACCATTCCTGGCATCTGCTTTCATGCCGGGTCTGACTCAAGTTGCCGCACAGGCCTTGCCGGACTTGCCGGTCATGGATGCGCTGACGGTCCAGTCTGATGCCGTCTTTGTTGAAGAATCTACCACAGAATTCCGTATACCGCCGGTTGCGACACTGGTGCTGTGGGCGCTTGTTGCCGGGTGGTTCGTGCGTGCGGTCTGTTGGGCTGTGGGGCAGGCCAGACTTCAGCGCCTGAAGCAGACATCCCGTCCGGTCATCCGCCCGGTTCGCCACTGGGCCGACGCGATTGGATTGCGGCGCGTGCCGGATGTGCGGGTTATCCCGCAGGGGGCGCCGTTCCTTGCCGGTATCGTGCGCCCGGTCGTCTTCATACCGGCAGCGCTCATCTCGAAACAACACACACCACAAATCATCGTGCACGAACTGGTTCACCTGAAGCGGGGTGACCTGCTGACCCGCCCATTTGACCGTATGGTCGCAGACATATTCTGGTTCTCTCCTTTTGCCTGGGCCATGCGCGAGCGCCTTGATTATTGGCGCGAGGCGATCGTCGATGAAGAGACCGCCGAGCTGACGGGTGACCGGATCGCCTATGCTCGCGCCCTGACCCAGGTGGCGCGTCTTGCCCGGCCTGCGCTCATCCTGCCGGTTGCAGCATTCACGCTCAAGAAAGAAGGAACCCTCAAAATGCGCTTGACCCAACTCCTGAGTGAGACCCACCACCGGCCGAAACGTCTTGGCTTGGCAGTCGCGGCAGCGCTGGCGCTCGCGACCCCGCTCGCCTTGGCGCAGGGATCACTGATCCGGGGCGCCGCCGCGCTGCCGACCGACGCGGTTACATACAGTCATGCCGTGCTGGACAAGGCGAAGCTGACCAGCGCCTTTGGCGTGCGTAAACACCCTGTCTCAGGCGAATTGAAACAACATCAGGGCGTCGACTTGGCAGAGGAAGAAGGCAAGCCGATCTATGCGCCGACTTCAGCAATCGTGACCCGCGCAGAAATGACAAATGGATACGGGAATCTCGTCGAAATCGCTGCGGGTGAGACTGTGCTCCGCTTCGGGCAGTTGAAAGATATCAAAGTGTCACTGGGGGAATCCGTCTCCGCAGGTACTGTGATCGGCTCGCTGGGCCAGTCCGGCCAAGCCACCGGGCCACACCTGCACCTTGAAGTCTGGCGCGCAGGCCAGGCGGTCGATCCGATGGCAGAGCCCGGGCTCATCCTGGCGGACTCCCTGTTCATCACGGCAAATTCCGGCGCGAAGGTTCCACAGCCCCCCGCGGCTCCTGTGCCGGATGCCGCGCCCAAGCCTGCCTCCATCCCGGCTGCACCGCTGGCACCAATCAAGCGCGATGTGGCTTTTGAGGAGATCCGAGGTGAAGTTGGCGGTTGCGAGGTCATCGCAAACTGGGCCAACACGCGCGAAAAGTCTGCCGTCTGGTTGGCAAGGCTGGATGCATCCAAGGCCGAGAACAAGCTTGCTGGCCTGTCGCTAAACGCAAACTGGACGCCTGAGGCTGTGAATCATCCAAGGCCATCCTATCCTGCCGACGCGGCCAAGAAACGACTCAGCGGTGGCTGCATGGTCCTGTTCGATCTTGGCACTGATGGCGTTCCGCAGAACATGCTCGCAGAATGCACCGATCCGGTCTTCGAATCTTCGGCGGCAGCACTGAAGGGCGCGACGTTCAAACCGCTTACCAATAAGGCAGGCAAGCCTGTCGACGCCAAAGGCATCACATATCCGATGGAATTCTGTATCGCCTAGCGCGGACCGGATGACGATGCTTGGAACTTTCTGATCCGCCGACGCGTCTAATAGCAGGCGCGTCGGCTGTCAGGAGGATTCTCGATCATGGCAAACCCCAAACCGGTCGGGAAATCCACTCCAATCATTGGGGGTGTACTGACATTTGCCCTGTTTGGAATCCACCGTCTGTTCGTCGGTCAAATGTATTCCCGATCCGAGGCGGTGAGCCTTGTGGAGGCGCTGTCGGATTCGTCCCTCTATTTCGGATCGGCTATCGCCAGCGCGTCGGCCACGATCCTTGCCCTTATGCTCACCATGCTCGGGATGATGCACAACAGTAGTGCCGACATCGGCATCTGGTTGTTCAAGCGCGTGCGCATGATTGCCTGGTTCGCCACGATCAGCCTGTGCAGCGCTGTGGCGCTTTTGACATTCTCATCCATTCCAATCGGGGAATTCGAAGATATCCCGACGAACTGGTATGTGATGTCGTATTACGCCATTGCCACGCTGATGGCTGTGCTGGCGGGTTTGCTGGTGACGAGCATCCTGTTGATCCTCGGCGCGGTCCGGTATTTGGTGAATCGGCTGGCGCCTGAAGTCGACTAGTGAGTCCTAGCGATCGAACAGTTTCGAAACGCTTTCCTCGTTCGCGATACGGCGAATGGCTTCGCCCAATAGCGGGGAAATGGGCAGGATGCGGATAGATTCCGATTTAATCGCATCTTCGGACGGCTGAATCGAGTCGGTCATCACCAATTCGTCCAGCACCGATTTCTCGATCCTCTGAACGGCATTGTTTGAAAGCACGCCATGCGTGACATAGGCAGAAACCGATTTGGCACCATGCTCTTTCAGGGCGGCGGCGGCGTTTGCCAGCGTGCCCCCGGAATCACACATATCGTCCAGCATGATGCAGCGCTTGCCGGACACATCGCCGATAATGTTCATGACTTCTGACTTGCCAGCTTCGGGGCGGCGTTTGTCGACGATGGCAAGGTCGGCCTCCAATCGCTTGGCCAGCGAGCGGGCGCGCACCACGCCGCCAACATCCGGAGAGACCACCATGAGATCCTTGTTCCCGTAGCGCTCCTTGATGTCATCGACCATGACGGGGCTGCCGAACAGGTTGTCTGTTGGAATATCGAAGAAGCCCTGGATCTGGCCGGCATGCAGATCGACGGTCAATACGCGGTCGGCGCCCGCGCTGCAGATCAGGTTTGCGACCAGCTTGGCGGAGATGGGCGTACGACCATCCGTTTTACGATCCTGCCGGGCATAGCCGAAATAGGGGATGACGGCGGTGATGCGACGGGCCGAGGCGCGCTTCAGCGCGTCCATGCAGATCAGCAATTGCATCAGATTGTCATTGGCGGGGTAGGACGTGGACTGGATCACGAAGACATCTTCGCCGCGGACATTCTCGTCGATGCGGACAAATATTTCCTGATCCGAGAAGGTCTTCACCTCAGACCGCGTCAGGCGCGTGTCAAGATAATCGGCGATGGCTTCCGCCAATGGCCGGTTTGCGTTGCAGGAAAGCAGTTTCATGATGGAGCGCCCGTGCTGCCCAATTGGTGTCGCTTTTGTAACATAGGGCGGCGAGTCGCAACCGGACTCTTACGACTTTTTCAGAAAATTACAGCGCAAGCATGATGACTGAGGCATTTCGGCCATAGTCTGGCTCGCCCCGCTGATTGCGCCGCCGGTTGGAAAAATAGGAGTCTTTCAGCGCGCATGTGTCCAGCCCGGTGTCGTGAACGCTGTGGACGCCGAGCCCATCCAGCCTTTGTCGACAATAGCCCGGCAGGTCGAACTGAAACCGGTCTCCCTTGCCGGGCAAGAACAAGGCCGCGTTATGGGGGGAGGCGTCCAGGAAAGTGTTTCGGAATTCGGGGCCGACTTCATAACTTGCCTGCTGGATCGTGGGACCAATGGCTGCGCGAATCCGGCCAGCTTCGGCGCCAAGTTCAATCATCGCCGCAACAGTGGTGTCGAGCACACCTCCGATGGCGCCTTTCCAGCCCGCATGCGCCGCACCAATCACGCCCGCTTCGGCATCGGCAAACAGAACCGGCGTGCAGTCGGCCGTCAGGATGCACAGGGCGATTTCCGGAATTTTCGTCACCATCGCATCGGCCTCCGGGCGCACGCTCCACGGTTCGGTGACATGTGCCACATCGGCTGAATGAATCTGGTAGCAGGAGAGCAGCGCGCGCGCGGACATGGCGGTGCGGATTCGCTCGCGATTGGTCGCGACGGCGCCGGGCACATCCCCTGAGCCTTCCCCGGCATTCAAACTGGTATAGAGACCACCCGAAACACCGCCCATTCGGCCAAAGAATCCATGGCGGATCTCCGGCAGGCCTGAAAGATTATCACTCGTTTCAAAGGGGGGCGTATCGGTCATTGCCCTAGCCGTGGTTTGCTGCGGCGCGCCTGTCAAGCGCGCCGCCGCGATACCATTCAGAAGTGATAGGCGGACTCACCATGAGTGGCTGAGTCGAGGCCATTCTCCTCATCCTCGGTAGAAACCCGCAAAGGAATGAACAGCTTGATGACGAACAGGATCGCTCCGGTCATGATGGCCGAATAAACGGCGACGACTGCTACACCGAGCAGTTGCACACCAAACTGCGCACCGGTGGACATCTCCAGTCCCGGCGCCAGCGGACCTGCGGCTGCGAGGAACGGGATCAACAAACTGCCGAGAATACCGCCAACGCCATGCACGGCGAACACGTCGAGGCTGTCATCGATCTTCAGACGTTGCCGGATCAAGCCAACGGCTGCGTAGCAGACGCCTGCGGCTAGGATGCCGATAATGATGGCACCGACCGGGCCGACGGATCCCGCCGCCGGGGTGATCGTCGCGAGGCCTGCGACCATGCCGGTTGCGATGCCGACGAGTGTGGGTTTGCGAAAGCTGACCCATTCGATCAGCATCCAGACAAGTGATGCTGTGGCGGCCGAGATGTGTGTGACCAACATGGCCTGCGCCGCGCCATCATTGGCACCGAGGGCCGAGCCAGCATTGAAGCCGAACCAGCCGACCCAGAGCATGGCCGCGCCAAGCATCACGAATCCCGGACTGTGGGGCGGACGCATATCCTTCGGAAAATGGCTACGACGTCCCAGCATCAGTGCGAAGACGAGTGCGGAGATGCCGGCTGTCGTGTGCACCACGATACCCCCTGCGAAATCGATCACGCCTTGCTGGGCCAGCCAGCCTCCACCCCAGACCCAATGGGCAACAGGCGCGTAGCAGAGCACGAGCCAGAGCGCGGAAAAGATCAGCACAGCCGCAAAATTCACGCGCTCCACGAACGCGCCGACAATCAGCGCCGGGGTGATGATGGCAAAGGTCATCTGGAACATGAAGAACAAGGGTTCGGGAATGGTCTGCCCGTCGAGTGGCGCACCGGTGACGTTTGCAAGCATGCTCTTCGCGAACCCGCCGAGATAGCCCGTCGCGCCCGGACCGAAAGCGATGGAATATCCACACACCAGCCAGACCAGACTGACTAGGCAAGCAATGGCAAAGCACTGCATGAAAATGGAAAGCAAATTCTTCGCTTGAACGAGGCCGCCATAGAACAGGGCAAGTCCCGGCAGGGTCATGAACAGGACCAGCGCCGTGGCGGTCAGGATCCAGGCTGTGTCTCCGGTATCGGCATGGGCGGGCAGGGCAAGTGCCCCGATGGCGGCCACAACTAAGCCTGCGCGTGCAGCGCCTTTTATTGATTTCAGCATTTCACTCCCCGTTTTTTCGTCATTTCTGACGAAGCTCGAACGGTTCGTCAATCAACGAGCACCTGTCTCGCAGGGACAGGGAGTGTGCAGATATCCACGCGCTTTGGAGGTGTAACCACAAAGGCATCATAGATGCTGTAATCGCGTTTGGAGGTCTTCAGGTCTTCCCATTCTGCGCCGGGCGTTGCCATGACTTCCCAGCGTGGGCGCAAACTTTCGGGCATGTCAGCCGCGAGCCCGACAGACAGGATCTCATTGGCGGAGAGGGCCTGCGCGCGCGCCGCAAATGCTTTTTCGGATGTGTCCGGATTCTGGAAGGATTCTATCTTGTCCTCCTGCACAGGCTCCACGCGTTCCAGTCGGTTGATATGGGCCATGCCCGAAATGACCCGGCCAAATATCGTATAGTTCCGATCAAGATACCGGCGCTGGCCGATGGGAACAAAGAATTCGGTCGAGCCGGTCTCCGGCGGGGAATTGCGCGCCATGCCAAGGGCGCCGGGACAATGCAGTAACCATTCCTGTCCGCTCTCTCGGCCAACTGCGAAGCCATTCCGGTGGCCCACCTGACCGGCGAACAGGTCCTCATTGCCTAGGGGCACGAAGCCGTCTGCGTCCACGGCCCGCTCGGCTTCCAGCGGTAGCTCGGCCCAATCTTCCAGAAGGTGTTCGAATTCGAGTCCTGCCTGCGCCACATGGCCATCGATCACGCGATAGAAATATTCGCCATTATAGAGATTGCTCCG
>NZ_DFME01000053.1:0-912 GCF_002375605.1 Hyphomonas sp. UBA3601
TTCATTGGGGCGCGAACCGTCTTGCGGAACCGGCTGCCCGGAAAGGCGTTGAGAGGGAAACACTGAAAGGAACTTCCCCTCCCATGACCCAACTCGCTGACAAGGACCTCACCGAAACTTTCTGGGATCGTCTTGAAGACTGCCGCACAGGCATGCTCGTGATTGATGGCCGGGCTGTGCCCATGTCCCACTATGTTGATGAGAACAAGCGCGAGCTGTGGTTCATCACCGCCAAGGGTACGTTCATGGCCGAACATGCCAACGGAACGAACGCGCACTATGTTCTGTGCAATGACAAGGAAGGGCTCTATGCCAGCCTGTCCGGTCGCCTCATGCCAGAAATCAACAAGGAGAAGCTTGATGAATACTGGAGCTTCATCGCGGCCAGCTGGTACGAAGACGGCAAACAGGATCCTGACGTCCTACTGCTGAAACTGTCGCTTGATGCCGGTGAAGTCTGGACGTCAAAAGGCGGCGCGAAGTTCTTCTACGAAATTGCCAAAGCCAATCTCACCGACGACAAGCCGGACATTGGCGAGCATTTCGAAATCAGCTTCTAAAGCTTGTCGAGCCAGTTCTTGAGCAACGCGTGGCCGTGTTCGGTCAGGATGCTTTCCGGGTGGAATTGCACGCCGTAGATCGGCCGTGTCTTGTGGTGCAGGGCCATGACTTCGCCATCCTCGGTGAAGGCGTCGGCTACCAGAACTTCCGGCAGGTCTTCGGGCTTCACCGCGAGTGAATGGTATCGCACCACTTGATAGGTTTCGGGCAAACCTTCGAAAAGGTCGCCGCCGGTCTGGCGGATTTCTGACAGCTTGCCATGCCGGATTTCCCTGGCGGTGATGACCTCGCCGCCAAAGGCTTGCCCGATGGACTGATGGCCGAGGCAGACGCCGAGGATCGGCAGGTCTT
>NZ_DFME01000053.1:1163-2137 GCF_002375605.1 Hyphomonas sp. UBA3601
GCCGTCCGCACCGGTGGCGAGGGCTTCCTCGACCGTCATTTCATCATTGCGGACCACGCGCGTTTCCGCGCCCAGCTCTTCCAGGTAGTGGACGAGATTCCAGGTGAAGCTGTCATAATTGTCGATGACGAGGATCTGCTTCTTTGGCGCGCTCATTGATCATGCTCATATGCGGCGGCCAGTTCGGCAGCGCGGCGAAGTGCGCCAGCCTTGTGGACGGTTTCATCATATTCGTATTGCGGCACGGAATCGAGCACGACGCCGCCGCCAGCCTGGATGTGCAATTGGCCATCCTTCAGCACCGCGGTGCGCAGCGCGATACAGGTGTCGAGATCGCCATTCCAGCCGAAATAGCCGACTGCGCCGCCATAGATGCCGCGGCGATGGCTCTCCATCTCGTTGATGATCTGCATGGCACGGATCTTCGGCGCGCCCGAGACGGTGCCCGCGGGGAAGCCTGCGAAGAGCGCATCCACGCTGTCGAGCCCCTCGCGCAGGTCGCCTTCGACATGGCTGACGATGTGCATGACGTGGCTGTAGCGCTCGACGATGAACTGCTCGGTGACCGTCACGCTGCCATAGGCGGCGACGCGGCCGACATCGTTGCGGCCAAGGTCCAGCAACATGAGGTGCTCGGCGATCTCTTTCGGATCGTTGAGCAAGCCCTCGGCGCGGCGGGCGTCTTCCTCATCATCCCCGCTGCGCGGCCGTGTGCCGGCGATCGGGCGGATGGCGACGCGGCCATCGCGGACGCGAACGAGAATTTCCGGGCTGGAGCCGACCAGGCTGACCGCGCCGAGATTCATGTGGAACATGAAGGCCGACGGGTTCAGGCGGCGAAGCGCGCGGTAATAGCTGATCGATTGGCGCGGGAAGGGTGTGGAGAAACGTTGGCTCGGTACGACCTGAAAGATGTCCCCGGCGCGGATATAGTCCTTGCACGCTTCGACAATCTCGAAATAGCGCGCCTTGGA
>NZ_DFME01000053.1:2311-4047 GCF_002375605.1 Hyphomonas sp. UBA3601
GATCTCGGATTCGTTGTCGGCTTCGACGCGGCCGATCAGCAGGATTTCCTGATAGATGTGATCGAACACGATGACCACGCGCGGGATGACCAGCAGGGCTTCCGGCACGTTCAGCATGTCCGGCTTTGTAATCTCCACCGGCTCGACATATTGGATCATGTCATAGCCGACATAGCCAAAGGCCCCTGAGGCCATAGGTGGCAGGTCTTCGTCGGCGCTGGCGCGGGCATCGCGGGCAAAGGCTTTCAGGGCCGCAACAGGCTCGGCATCAAGCGTCTTGGCGTCCGAGAAGTCAGCATCGCTGGCCGTCTCGGCTTTGCCATTGAGAATGCGAAACCAGCGGTCAGGTTCAAGCCCGATGAAGGAATATCGCCCGAGGCGTTCGCCACCTGCAATCGACTCGAACAGGAAGCTGCCGGGCGTTTCCGCGCCCAGCTTCAGCATGGCGGCAACCGGGGTTTCTATGTCCCCGATTCGCCGACGGACAATCAGTCTGGCATTGCTCATTGGTCTGACGTGATAGTGGCCTTGTAGGCTCTGAGCGTGCCTTGATTGGTGCGTAGCTTCATGGTGGCCGCAATCTCGGCTTCCATCGCCTGATCAAGATCGGTCTGCAGAGAGGTCAGCAGGCTGGAATTGGCCAATGGGGCCAGTTCCGACATGTCCGCCTCGCTCGGTGGTGTGATGTCGGTGATCTGCATCACCATCACTGCATCACCCGTCCGGCTCGGGAAGGTGAAGACATCGCCTTCCTTGCCGCTGAAGACGGAAGTGACTGCCGCATTTGGCAGGCCGGAATCGGCAGCCGTGCGCCGCGTGATCGGTGCGAGGGGTGTCTCGACCACTTCGTTGGTAGCGCGCGCTTCAGCTTCCAGTGTGCTCTCGCCAGACTTGATCCGGTCGGTCAGATCATCCAGCGCGGCCTGTACGCCGTTGGCTTCACGCTGGCGAACAAGACCGGTGCGCACATCCTCACGCAATTCCTCAAATTCCGGCGTGTAGCTTTCAAGCACTTTGCGGGGGGATGTGAGATAGGTGGCTTCGCCAATATCGATGCGGTTGCTGTTTTCACCGACCGGGATTTCGAACGCCTGCTGGAAAGCTTCTCCGGCGCTGATCAAGCCCATGAGTGCCACGCCTTCACGGGTGCGGCCAGACTGGTCAACGGGCGCGAATGTGATGAGCGGCACGCCGACTTCCTCGGCGATCTGACCGATCGGGTAGCCAGCGCCAATTGCGCGATCCAGCGCTTCCATTTTCTCAAACAGGAGGACGGCTGCGCGTTCGCGGGAGAGTTGGTCGCGAATCTCGCCTTCAACCTGTTCCAGGGGAAAGACTGCGCCGGGCTGGACCGAGACGAGCCGCGCCACGAGCCATTGGTCGCCGCGCTCGGCCGGGCCAAACAGGGCGCCGCTTTGCTTGCCGGCCCCGAACATGGCTTCTGCGAGCAGAGGATCGGACACGCTTTCACGGCGGCCGGTGCGGGTTTCGCGCGAGGCGACGCCTTCTACGCTTGCCGGGTCTGCGCCCGCGGCGAGCAGGCCAAAGGCCGTGCGGGCCGCTTCGCGGCTGGAGAACATGAGCTCGACATAGGTGCGGGTGTCAGGCTCTGAGTACCGCTCCGACTTGCTAGCTTCATAGACGGTGGCCACTTCCTGATCAGTCACGGTGACCTCTGACAGGAAGTCTTCGGCAGACATGCGCAGCACATCAATCATCCGACGCTCAGGCTGTTT
>NZ_DFME01000089.1:0-12483 GCF_002375605.1 Hyphomonas sp. UBA3601
GAGCTTCGGTGCGCTCGAACCCGGCATCGCCCACGGTCGAGGCCGCCGCGACGCGCAAGCGACCGGCGGCGTCCTTGGCGGCGTTCGGGTTCACGGCCGCCTTGTCCATGTCTTTCACGGTCAGCAGGCCGACGCAGCGATTATCGTCATCCACGATGACCAGACGCTCGATCCGATGCTTGTGCAACAGGCGCCGGGCTTCGTCGTTCGGCGTGTCCATTTTCACGGTCACGACCTCTTTCGTCATCAGGTTTGCCACCGATTCCGAGACGTCATCGGCAAAGCGCGTATCACGATTGGTGATAATGCCGACGACCTTGCCGCTCTTGTCCACGACCGGCACGCCGGAAAAGCCCGTGCGCTGTTTCAACTCGACCAGATCACCAAGGCTCGCACTCGGCGAGATCGTGACGGGGTTCATCACCACGCCGCTCTCATATTTCTTCACCATGGCCACTTCACCGGCCTGCTGTTCGATTGAGAGATTGCGGTGGATCACGCCGATACCGCCGGACTGCGCCATGGCAATCGCCAGGCGTGCCTCGGTCACCGTGTCCATCGCCGCCGAGATCAGCGGAATGTTCAGCGGAATGGCTTTGGTCAGGAAGGTGGAGACGTTGACGTCAGCGGGCATGACCTCGCTGGCCCCGGGCTGGAGCAGCACGTCGTCGAAGGTAATGGCTTGCCGGATTTTCATGTGGGGAGCTCCCTTTTTGGCCCAATAAGGGAGTCGCGAGCCTTTGTGAAGTCCCCTCCTGAAAATCCCTGCAATGTGCGAGCTTTTCGCAGAATATAGCCTCAGCTTCGACCGAGGTTTCCTGTCATCTTTCGATCCAGCCAATGTGACCCTGCCGGAATTTCTTCATCCGGTCCGCGATGTCGCGCTGGCCTTGCCGCGCATTCTGCCAACAGGTCGCGTCCGCGCCCATCTCCAATCCCTGCCCGCCTGTCTTGCCGTGCCGATCTGGCAGATCGGAAAGGCCACCGGCCAGCCGCCCCTGTTGCCCCATTCCAGCTACACGCTGGAAAATTGGGGCCGGTTCGACCCTACGGGCCCGATTGATCTTTCCAATGTATATTCAATCCAGCATTTCGACGGCGGCCGCGACGAAGCGCAGGCGCACCTTCTTCCGGTGTAATCTAGTCTACGCAGAGCGCCGGTGTCGCGCGTCCATTTTCGACGGTGGCATAGCATCCGAAGGGGCTGTCAGTCGCTTGGCACTTGCCCGTAACAGGCTTGCCGGCTTCTGGCATGTCGTCGCCGAGGCTGAGACGGCACTGGCCAATGCAATCGGCATTATCCGCACACGCCTTTCCGGCGTCTTCGAAGGGTTGAATGCATTGTTCCCACCCCCGCATGCCGTCACGCGCGACGCGACCGCCTGCGGATTCACATGCGGCACGTTCGGCCCCTGTGGCCTTTTCTCCCGCGAACTGGATCTTTTCATAAGGGTCCGCCCCCGACCCATACACGCCGTCGCTGGAATAGACATCCTGCAGATAGGCACAGCCCGACACTACTACACCTGCGAGTATGATGGAAATTATCCTGATCATTGGCCGGGAAACCTTTCAAATCTGGCGATATCGTCTGGAACATGATGGAAGCTCTGCGCATCCGCAACCTGCATGGCCATTTGGGCCGCACCGAACACGGATGGATCATCCAGTGTGCCGACTTTCAGGATCACCGCCTGCGGCAGTGAGGGGGATCGCGTTGCGATATGCGTTCCGCAATCGGAGCAAAATTCGCGTAGCGCTCCACGTTCCAGATCTCCCCGGCGATATCCTTTTGGCGTGCCGAGCGTGTAACGGAACTCCGCAGTTGGCATCGCCATGATCGTATTGGCCTGCCCACCCGTGAAGTATTGGCATTCCCGGCAATGGCAACTTGCCTTCATGATCGCATCGCCTCCCGCCTCATACCGGATCGCGCCGCAATAACATCCACCTTTGATGGCCATTAACTTTCTCCCTGACTCGCTGACGGATAGTGGAGCGGACACAAATCTAAAGCAATACAAGGTTTTTTCGGAACAATTACTCTGGTCTTGCATAGTACTTGCAAGAGAACCCACAAAACGCAGAAGCAACCTATTAACTTATGGCAAGCGCCCACCCTCCTCTTCGCCGCATCGTCGGCCTGTCACCGATTTCGGTTGACGACGCGATTGATCGGGCCCTGGTTCAAGCGCGCGATCTCTTTGGGGAACCAGACTGGTTCGAAGTCTCGACCGCCCGTGGCTTCATCAGCAAGGGACAAGTCACCCATTACGAAGTGTCGGTCGAATTGGGCTATGAATCCAAGCCCAGAAAATCCGAAAACGACGCCTATCTGAATTCCGTTCTCTCCAGACGCTCCAACCGCCGCGTACGGAATACAATCGATTGGCGGCTCTGATAGCGCCCTTGAATTAACCCTTGAATCCCTTTGCCACCACGAAAATTTCGGGACTTCCGGCCCGGCTTGATGGCGGTTTGATGTGGCGCACCGTCTTGAAATGCGCCTTCAACGTGTCCAGCACATCCTTCGTCGCGCCACCCTGAAACACTTTCGAACAGAATGTGCCGCCCGGCGCGAGATGTTCAATCGCGAACGCGACCGCCATCTCGACCAAAGCGACGGTGCGCAAATGGTCCGTCTGCTTGTGCCCGGTCGTGTTCGCCGCCATGTCGGACAGGACAAGGTCAACCGGTCCACTCAGCCCTTCCAGCAAGGCCGCAACATCTTCCGGCTCATTCACATCGCCTTCAATGATATGCGCGCCTTCAATCGGCTCCACCGGCAAGAGGTCAATGCCCGCCACTTCCAGCGCGCCCTTCTTCAGCGCGACCTGCATCCACCCGCCGGGCGCACAGCCCAGGTCAACAACGCGCTGACCCTTGCGCAGCAGGTCCAGCTTTTCATTTATCTCAAGTAGTTTGTAGGCCGCGCGGGCCCGATAGCCCTCTTCCTTGGCCTTGCGCACATAGGGATCCTGTAGCTGGCGTTCGATCCAGCGTTTGGAACTTTCATTCTTCGCACGATGCGCCGTGACCTTGCGCTCGGTCATCTGGCGACCGGACGTGTTCTTGCTTTCCTTGCCGGGACCTTTCCAGCGGCGCTTTCCATCATCCGTCATTGCCGGCCTCCGCTGCCGAATGGGTTTGAGGCGTGTTGCCGCCTTCGCGCCGTTTGCGCCCGCCTCTGCGACGACGCCGCGCGGGCTTCTGGCCATACATCATGCTGAGCAGCAGGCCTTCCCTCAGGCCACGGTCGCCAACCCGCAAACGCCCCGCCGGATAGGCCCGCCAAAGCGCATCCAGAATAGCACAGCCAGCCAGCATCAGTCCTGCGCGCTCTTCACCAATCGTCGGCAGGGCCGCCCGCCCGTCCGGTCCGGCTTCGCGCAGCATGTTCAGCACTTTTTCGCCCGAGGTCCGGCTCATCCACGTCCCGTCCACCTTGTCACGGCGATAGCGGTCGAGTTTCAGATGTACGCCCGCCAGGCAGGTCACTGTGCCGGACGTACCGATCAGGTGCGCCCCTCTCAAACCCATTGCAGAACGGATCGCCTGTGTGCCTTGCCAGGCTTCAATAACTTCTCCGGCATGATCCAGCATTGCCTGATAGGCTTCTGCGTCCGGCAGATGAGCAAAGGCTTCGGTGAGGGTCACGACGCCCAGCGGCAGGCTGGTCCAGTTCTGGATGGGCGCACGCTGGATCAGGCCGTTCAGGCCATTGGCCCGCGCCAGTTCGGCATTCAGCCACGACAATTCCGTCGACCCGCCGCCAATATCCACCACCAGTACCGACGGCGCATCATCGCCAATCAGGTCATGACACCCGATACTGGCAAGGCGCGCTTCTTCCTTCGCGCCAATGATCTTGAAGGTCAGGCCGGTCTCGTCGTGCACCCTCTGGATGAAATCCGGACCATTCTCTGCCTTTCGGCAAGCCTCGGTCGCGATGCAACGAACCTTGCCGACTCCATGCGTCTTGAGCTTCCCGCGGATCGCATTCAGCGCATCCATCGCGCGCTCTATCGAAGCTTCGGACAGCCGACCGGTTTCGTGCAATCCCTCACCCAAACGGGCAATTTGGGAGTGCGAATCAACCACACGGAAAGTTTTTCCGTGTGGAGTGGCCACCAGAAGGCGGCAATTATTGGTTCCAAGGTCCACGGCCGCATAGAGGTCCGAGGCCCTGGCTGGGCGCGGTCGGCCGCGTTTTCCGCGCCGTACCGCTGATTTTTTTTCAGCCATAGTGTGGCCCAAGTTTTTCAGTTGATGCATGGTGTATCACAGGAGTGGGAAATGACCAGACGCGCATCGCTCTTGGGAAAGCTGCTAGGCAGCGTGGGAATCGGTCGCCGTAAGGTTGCCGACGACGCGCTGCTGCTCGACAAACCCCTCGACCGTGACCAGCGCTATAACGACATCACCCCCCTGCTCGCAAAGTTCCAGATCGGCCAGGTTGTGCGCCACCGCCACTTCCCCTTTCGCGGCATCATTTTCGATGTCGACCCCGTCTTCGCCAACACTGATGAATGGTATGAATCCATTCCTGAAGAAGTGCGTCCCTCAAAAGACCAGCCCTTCTATCATTTGTTCGCCGAGAACGAGCGCACACATTACGTCGCCTATGTCTCGGAACAGAACCTGGTGATTGACGATTCCGACACACCGCTCAGCCATCCGGACATCCAGGAATGGTTCAACGAAACCGGACGCGGGCGCTATGAGCTCAAAAAGGGCGTCGCCAACTGACGCGCTAGTTCGGCAGCCCTTCAGGAGCTTCACCCGTCAGGCAGGCGATCACCGCGTCCCAGTGCGCCAATGCCTCGACGTCACCCTGCGCGGCCACTTCCGCTGCACGCAGCGTGTCAATCACTTCTGCGTCTTCGCCATATTGTTTGAGCAATTGGGCGGCTGTTTGCGCAGCCGGGCTCATTCTGTCTTGGACTGCGCCCGAGCAATCGCCGCCGTGGTCGACTGTCCATCCACCAACGGCACGATATGAACCGTTCCGCCTCGTGCCTGCACTGTGTCAGCGCCAACGATCGTATCGATGGAATAATCCCCGCCCTTGACCAGCAAGTCCGGCTGCAACGCCTCGATCAGCGCGCCGGGTGTGTCTTCCTCGAAAACAACCACCGCATCCACGGCCATCAGGCCCGACAGGACCCGCGCGCGGGAGTCAGCGTCATTGACCGGCCGCGTCGGTCCTTTCAGGCGCGATACGGACGCATCCGAGTTCAGGCCAACCACCAGACGGCCACAGCGCGACTTGGCCTCTTCCAAAACCCGCAAATGCCCCGGATGAAGGATGTCGAAACAGCCATTTGTGAAGCCGACGGTCAGCCCGGAATCCCGCCAGGAAGCGACCTGTGCCCTGGCTGCGTCGAGGGTCAGATAGCTGACGCCACCATTGCGCAGCCCCATCTGCAACGCCGTGATCATCTCATCCGCAGAGACCGTAGCCGTGCCCGCCTTGCCGACGGCAATCCCGGACGCCGTGATCGCCAGGCTGACCGCATCCGCCACCGAGCCGCCGCCTGCCAGGCCCAGCGCCAGCGCCGCAATGCTCGTATCGCCCGCGCCCGACACGTCATACACTTCGCGCGCCTGACCGCTCAGATGCACGGCCGGCTCGCCCTCGATGGCATAGGACATGCCCTTTGCGGCCCGCGTCACGACAATGGATTTCGCCATCAGCAAGGTCTGCGCAGCCGTCAGGGCCTCACCGACATCCTGATCCGTTTCCACCCTCAGCCCCATGGCTGCGGCCAACTCGCTGGCATTCGGCTTGAGCAAGTCCACCGCGCCATAGCGCGTGAAATCGCGGCCTTTCGGATCGGCAATCACCGGAATGCCATATTGGTCTCCAGCCGCCAGCGCGGCTGCAATGACGCCATCCGTCACCGCGCCCTTGGCATAATCGGACAGGATGATCACGCTTGCTTCATTCGCCTCGTCGGCAATGGAGGCAATCAGCTCGGCTTCCGGGCTCGGCCCGATGGGGCTGGTATCTTCCGCGTCCACGCGCAGCAATTGCTGTCCCCCGGCGACAAAGCGCGTCTTCAGCGTGGTTGACCGGTCGCGCATGGCGATCAAATCGGCATCAACGCCCTCAATGTCTCCCAGCAGCGCGGCCAGTTCCCGGCCTTCGCCATCATCCCCGACAACCCCGATAAGCGAGACCGACAAGCCGAGCGAAGCAAGGTTTCGTGCCACATTGCCCGCACCGCCCGGCATCGCCGCTTCGCGGGTGCGCCGCATGATCGGCACAGGCGCTTCGGGGGATATGCGGGTGACACCGCCATAGATAAACCGGTCCAGCATGACATCGCCAACACAGACAACACGCTTGCCCGCAGCGGCGTGGATGAGACCCGGAAGATGTGTGCCTGACATTTCGGTTACACTCCGCTGGGGCGTATGATTCTTTTGAACATCGAAAGGGTATACCGCCCCAATTGCAGGCGCGGAAGACCAAGGCTCAGCCCCGCATGATCCATTCCGCGAACTCGCGCGTAGAGGCTTTGTAAACTGTTCAACCCTGCCCGGAGGTCTTGTGTCACAATCTGCGCCTGCCATCGTCTGGTTCCGCGAAGACCTGCGCCTTTCCGACAATCCGGCCCTGCATGCCGCCGTCTCGTCCGGCAGGCCCCTCGTCTTGCTCTACATACTGGACGAGCAGACCAAAGGCCTGCGGCCCCTCGGCGGCGCCTCGAAATGGTGGCTGGACAAATCCCTGCGCGCGCTTGCCGCTGATATCAAACAGGCGGGCGCCCAGCTGACCCTTCGCTCCGGGCAATCCGCCGATGTGCTGGACACCGTCATCGAAGAGACCGGCGCAGAGACCATTTTCTGGAATCGCCGCTATGACCAGCCCGAACGCGATCTGGATGCCGCAATCAAGGAAGACCTGGCCCAGCGGGGCCTGGATGTCTCCAGCCACAATGCGCGGCTGCTGAACGAGCCGTGGCAGGTCGAGACCAATGCGGGTGGCTACTACAAGGTGTTCACTCCTTACTGGCGCGCGGCCCGCAACAACTTCGTCGCGCGCGACACGTATGGCCGCCACAAAACGCTGAGCGGCCCCAAACACGAAAGCGAATCTCTCGATGATTGGGGCCTCCACCCGTCGAGCCCTGACTGGTCCACAGGCTTTGATGACTGGACTCCCGGCGAGGACGGCGCGATTGCCCGCCTGACCGATTTCCTTGATGGGCCAATCAATGGCTACAAGGAAGATCGCAACCGCCCGGACCTCGACATGTCCACGTCCGGTCTCTCCCCACATCTCCGTTTCGGCGAGATCGGACCACTGCAGATATGGCGCGCTGTCCATGCTGGTATGGAAGCCGGCACGATCCCGGAAAAGGATGGTCACACCTTCCTGTCAGAAATTGGCTGGCGGGAATTTTCCCATACACTCCTGTTTTACAATCCGGCGCTCGCCTCCGAAAACTATAATGACTCATTCGAGTTCATGCCGTGGCGAAAAGACAAGAATGCCTTTGACGCCTGGACCAAGGGCCAGACCGGCTATCCGATGGTCGACGCCGGAATGCGCCAGCTCTGGCAGACAGGCTGGATGCACAACCGGGTACGGATGATTGTCGCCTCCTTCCTGACCAAGCACCTTCTCCTGCCCTGGCAGGACGGCGAAGCATGGTTCTGGGACACGCTGGTCGATGCTGACCCGGCCAACAATGCCGCCAGTTGGCAATGGACTGCAGGCTCCGGTGCCGATGCGGCGCCCTATTTCCGGGTCTTCAACCCGATCAGCCAGGGCAGCAAGTTCGACGAGACCGGCGCCTATGTGCGGCGCTTCTGCCCGGAACTGAAGGACCTGCCAGACAAGTACCTGCACGCCCCGTGGGAAGCCAGCGAAGAGATACTGAACAAGGCCGGCATCCAGCTCGGCAAGACCTATCCGAAACCCATAGTCGACCATTCCGGCGCTCGCCAGCGCGCACTCGACGCATATGATACATTGAAAGAAAAGCGAGACGCCGCATGAAACGCATCGCCATTATTGGATCTGGAATATCCGGCCTCGGCGCTGCATGGGCGCTGCGCAATTCCGCACACGTAACACTTTACGAACAATCAGGCCGGGCCGGGGGGCACGCATGCACGCATGCGTTCGACTATGACGGCCACGAAACGAAGGTCGATCTCGGCTTCATCGTTTATAATGCACTCAACTATCCGAACCTGATCGGCTTCTTCGATGCACTTGGTGTCGAAACACAAGCGTCCGACATGAGCTTTGCGGTCTCTGATCCGAAAGGCTGGGAGTGGGCGTCCACACTGAAAGGCATCTTTGCCCAGCGTCGCAATCTCCTGAGCCCGAAATTCCATCGCTTCTGGCGCACCATCCTCCGCTTCAACGACATTGCGCGCGCCGAACTCGCCGATGGCACGATTACGGATACAACTCTGGGCGCATGGCTCGACCGCCATGAGTTCGATACAGATTTCCGCACGAACTATATTCTGCCCATGGGAGCCGCCATCTGGTCCACCTGCGAAGACAAGATGCTCGACTACCCCGCCATGAGCTTCTTCCAGTTCTTCGACAATCACCGCCTCATGCACAAGGAACGCCCGAATTGGCGTACCGTCACCGGTGGCAGTGAAAACTATGTCCGCACTGTTGCGGACGCGCTCGGCGACCGGGTTCGCCTCAACTTGGGCGTCGAGCGCATTTTTCCCTTTGGTGACCATATCGCGGTTGTGACGACCGATGGCCGTCGCGAAATATTCGATGATGTCATTCTCGCCACCCATTCCGACCAGGCCCTGCGCCTGACCGAGGAACATTTCGAAGATCAGGCCTTCCTGCTCCGCTCGGTTCGCTATCGGCCAAACCGTATCTATCTCCACCGCGACCCGGCGCTGATGCCCTCGCGCAAGGCCGCCTGGGCCAGCTGGGCCGTGCTGAAACAGGAAAGCGGCGACATCTGCCTCACCTATTGGATGAACCGGCTGCAGGGCCTGCCCGATGAGCGCCCACTCTTCATCACACTGAACCCCGACACGCCCCCTCGCGACGAGCTGACCTTTCTCGAATATGATTTCGACCATCCGCAGTTCGATGCCGCCGCCGAAGCAGCCGTGCGCAGCCTGAAGCGTATTCAGGGTCAGAACGGTCTCTGGATCGCCGGCGCATGGATGGGCCGCGGCTTTCATGAGGACGGCCTGAAATCCGGCCTCTCAGCCGCCCTTTCCCTTGGCGGATCCGTGCCGTGGACGGCCGAAGGTGTGGACATTGTACAGCCAGCACGCAAACTTCGCCCTGTGGAAGTCGCTGCCGAGGTGTCTGTTTGACCAATGCGCATCCCCAGCCCGCACTGAGCCTCTGGAAAGGCCAGACTATCCATGTGCGCTACCAGCCATTCGAGCGACGCTTTGCGTATGACCTCGTCCTGATTGATCTCGACATCGACCGGTTGGACGAGGCCGCGGCCAGCTCAGCCCTGTTCAGCGTCAACGCGCCCGGCCTGTTCGCCTTCCGCACCGAAGACCACGGCGCCAAGCAGAAAGGCGCGCCGCTACGTCCCTGGGCCGAATCCGAACTTGCCAAGGCAGGCATTACACTGGACGGCGGCGCCATCCGCCTCGTCACCTTCCCGCGCCACCTGTTCTACAAATTTGCGCCCCTCTCGCTCTGGTATGGCTACGGCCCGGACGGCGACCTGCGCGGGATCATCTATGAAGTGAACAACACATTCGGCGAGACCCATCGTTACGTCGCCGCCGTCAATCCGGGCCGCAACGCGCACAGTGCGCCAAAGTCTTTCCACGTATCCCCCTTCTTCGACGTCACCGGAACCTACCGCTTCACCCTGCGTTCGCCGGAAGACAAATTGGGAGTGGTCGTGGAAAGCCTGAGACATGAAAAGCGCCTTCATATGGCAAACATCACCGCCCGGCGGATGCCTGCCACCAGCGCAAACTTGCTGAAACTCGCAGTCACCAATCCGCTCTCCACGCTCGGCGTGACCCTCGGAATCCACTGGCAGGCCCTCAAAGTGTGGATACGCGGCGCCGCCTATCGCCCAAAGCCCGCCCCTCCGGAAACCGGCACAACAATTGCGTTATCCCAACAAATACGTAATGCTGATAAGCGGAAGGATGCCGCATGACTGAGGTCATCAAAGCCAGCACCCAGACCATTCGGAACCTGAAAGACGTTCCGACAAGCTTTCGTCTGGCCGCCTTCGCGCTGCTCAATACCCAGAAGGGCAGCGTGTCCTTTGTCTTGCCCGGCGACCGCGTGCTCGAATACAGGCATGACGATACCGGTCCTCATGCCACCATCATTGTCCACGATTATAATTTCGTGAAACGCGCCATGGCTGGCGGCGATGTCGGCTTTGCCGAGGCTTACATGGATGGCGAATGGTCAACGCCTGACCTGACCGAAGTGCTGCGCTTCTTCTCTGCCAATTTCGACAATATCGGCAAACTTGCCGTGGGCGGCGCAGTGGTGCGCTGGGTCAACATGGTCCGCCACATCTTCAACCGCAATTCCCGGGAGGGCGCGAAGAAGAACATCATGGCCCATTATGATCTGGGCAATGATTTCTACAGTCTCTGGCTGGACCCTTCGATGACCTATTCCTCAGCCATCTTCGACAGCCCGAACATGAGCCTCGAACAGGGCCAACAGAACAAGTACCGGAACATCTGTGACCGGATCAGTGCGGGGCCCTCGTCGGAAATCCTGGAAATCGGCTGCGGCTGGGGCGGCTTTGCCGAATATGCCGCCAAGCAACGCGGCTCGAAAGTCACGTGCCTGACCATCTCGCCATCCCAGCGTGATTTCGCCATGCAGCGGATGCAGAAACAGGGCCTGAATGAACGCGTCGAAATCCGCCTCGAAGACTATCGCGACCATCAGGGCCAATATGATGGCGTCGCCTCCATCGAGATGTTCGAAGCGGTCGGGGAATCCTACTGGCCGAGCTATTTCGCGAAAATCTTCGAAAGTCTGAAACAGGGCGGCCGCGCCGCGCTCCAGATCATCACCATCGATGACGAACTGTTCCCGCGCTACCGCAAGCGCGTCGACTTCATCCAGCGCCACATATTTCCGGGCGGCATGCTGCCCAGCGAGACCGCTCTGAAGGAACAGTTCCACACGGCGGGCCTGCGCCATGATGGCGTCACCTATTTCGGTCAGGACTATGCCCGCACCTGCCGCGAATGGGCGCGCGATTTCAATGCCAACTGGGACACGATCGCCAAGCTGGACTTCGATGAGCCCTTCCGCCGCATGTGGAATTTCTACCTGTCCTATTGCGATGCCGGCTTCACTGACGGGCGCATCAATGTCGGCCAGTTCCAGGTGTCCAAGCCTTAGAACCACATCCGCCTTTCGGCGCATGCCGATGATAAGGGCTCGGTAGTCCCGCAAGCCCCGCGGAATTCTCCAATAAAATCAAAGACCGTTGAAAGACCAATTCGACCGGCACCCCCACCCCGGATGCTCAGCTCATGTCCGAACTGCGCTATTCACCTCCACAGGAAATCCGCTCCGCCGTCTGGCTGATGCTGAATGTCATCAGCCTCGGCGTGATCCAGTTGCGCGAGCGGCTCGGCCTGACGCCGCATACGCCGCTCCTGCCGCGTCACGCGATTTCGCGCCTGTCGCGCTTCCTGGCCCAGGCCGAACCGGCGCTGCGCCGCTGTCTCTATCTCTGCGCGGCCGAACTGGGTGCGTTGCCTGTATTCCCTCGAGAGACAGCCAGTTCAGGTCCAGCGCGCCCGCGAGAAACCACGCAACACATCGCCCGCGCATCCCAGCCAGCTTTCCGTCTGTTCGAGACCCGCGCTCATCGCCCGGATGCAAAGCCGCCTAGGCCGACATTCAAGACAGGCCCACGCATCCGCTTCCTTGATGCGGACGACGTCCCAGATATCCATGAATACGATAAACTCCCGAGCGACATCCTGCCCGCCAAACGCCTCGTCCGCCGGCTGATGGCCCTCGACCATGCGATGGATCATCGCGATCTCTATATCAAAAAGATCCGCCGCTGCCTTGGCGAAGCCAGACAACTGATCGCCAAAACCGGCAAGCGCCTCTTCCGGCACGGGCCCCTGACGCGCCTGCAATGCGAGACAGCCCAACTGATCGAGGCTGAAACGCACGCCGTGCAACCCCACTTCAATTCATCCTGAGGCGGATTGTTTTTGGAGACACGCACCCGGCCGGAATCTTCCACGCCGGATAAAAGTGCTGGTCGCCCCCTCCGCGTCACACCCGATGAGCGCAGCTCATCTGGGTGCCCATCTCGGAACCGGGCCGCTAGTGCATGAGGCAAAACCAGAGATGGGCCCTCAGACCGCTTCGCGGTCGAGGGTGACGGATCTTGACGGAAGGATCCTAAACCAGTCGGCTCTGCTTGACCGCCGCGCCGATGAAGCTTGCAAACAGCGGGTGCGGCTCGAACGGACGGGACTTCAGCTCTGGGTGATACT
>NZ_DFME01000089.1:12581-13558 GCF_002375605.1 Hyphomonas sp. UBA3601
GACGGGACTTCAGCTCTGGATGATACTGCACGCCGATGAACCAGGGGTGCTCCGGAAGCTCGAAAATCTCCGGCAGCTTGCCGTCTGGCGACAGGCCGGAGAACAGCCCGCCGGCCTTTTCCAGCGCCTTGATGTAACCGGCATTCACCTCATAGCGGTGACGGTGGCGTTCGGAGATATCGAGCGTGCCATAGATTTCGGCGACCTTGCTGCCCGGCGTCAGGCGGGCCGGATACGCGCCGAGGCGCATCGTGCCGCCCTTGTCGGTATTGGCGTCGCGCTGGACCTTTTCGTTGCCCTTGGTCCACTCTTCCATCAGGCCGACCAGCGGTGCAGACGTGTCCGGGTCATTCTCGGTCGTGTTCGCTTCCTCGATACCGGCCATGTTGCGGGCCGCCTCGATCACCGACATCTGCATGCCATAGCAAATACCGAAGCACGGCACGTTGCGCTCGCGGGCAAACCTTGCCGCGCGCATCTTGCCATGTGCGCCGCGCTCGCCAAAGCCGCCCGGCAGGATGATTCCATGCACGCCTTCCAGAATGTCCAGCGGCCGATGCTCATCATCGAATTCTTCGGAATTGATCAGGCGGATATCGACCTTCACCTTGTTGGCAAGGCCGCCATGCGTCAGCGCCTCGGCAACGGATTTGTAGGCGTCCGGCACATCGGTGTATTTTCCGACGAGGCCGATACAGACATTGCCGTCCGGATGATGCGTCGTGTGCGCAATCTCGCTCCAGCCGGACAGGTCCGGCTCCGGAGCGTCTTCGATGCGGAAATGCGACAGGACTTCCTTGTCGAGTCCCTCGGCATGATAAGCGCCCGGCACATCATAGATATGGCCCACATCGCGCGCTTCGATCACGCTGGAGAGGCGCACATTACAGAAGCTGGCAATCTTGCCCTTCTCGGTCTCCGGAATCGGCCGATCACACCGGCAGAGTAGCACATCGGGCTGAATACCGATCGAGCGC
>NZ_DFME01000089.1:13672-16152 GCF_002375605.1 Hyphomonas sp. UBA3601
TAGGGCACGAGGGTGACATGCACGCTCAGCGTCTGCCATGGCTCCAGATCGTTGCGAAGCTGACGGATCGCTTCCATGAAGGGCAGACCTTCGATATCGCCGACCGTGCCGCCGATTTCGCAGAGCACGAATTCCACATCCTCGCCCGGATCGGACAGGACGAAATCCTTGATCTCGTTTGTGACGTGCGGAATCACCTGGATCGTCGCGCCGAGATAATCCCCGCGCCGTTCCTTCTCGATGATGCGGCTATAGATCCGCCCCGTCGTGATATTGTCGGACTGGCGTGCCGAGACGCCGGTGAAGCGCTCATAATGACCAAGGTCCAGATCGGTCTCTGCGCCGTCATCGGTGACATAGACCTCGCCATGTTGGCGGGGGCTCATCGTGCCGGGGTCGACATTGAGATACGGATCGAGCTTGCGCAGACGGACCTTGTAGCCACGCGCCTGAAGCAACGCACCGAGTGCGGCGGAAGCGATACCCTTGCCAAGGGAGGACACCACGCCGCCTGTAATGAAAATATAGCGGATCATGGGATCACCCTGATGCCGTGATTCGGACAAATGGGACGCAGGGAAAACACCTGCGCGGCGCAATTACTGGGGATTACCTGTTTCCGGCTCGGTTTCCGGCACAGGATCAGCCTCGATATCGGCGGGTGGCATGTCTGCCGTAGGATCGATCAGGACACCCGGCTCAGCCGCTTCCGGCGCGGGCGTGGACAGGCCGTCCTGGCCCTCCAGCAGCGGCGCGGTTGGATCCAGCAGGTCGACCGGGCCGGTTGCGCCATCTTCGTCAGCGCCAAGTGCGCGCTCGACATTGGTGCGTGTGTCGGTGTTTCGGTTGGCCAGTGTGGTCAGCGCCAGGCTGGTCACGAAGAAGATACCGGCAAACATGATCGTGGAACGCACCAGGGCGCCGGCAGCGCCACGTCCGGACATGAGCGATCCCGCGCCGCCCCCGCCGCCACCACCAATACCGAGGCCGCCGCCTTCGGATTTCTGGATCAGGACCAGTCCTGTCACGATAAGACAGGCGAGGATGTGGACTACAAGGATGACGTTCTGCATGGCTGGTGCGTTTCCAGTAAAATTCAAGCGGCCCGCATATCCCCATTGGGGACAGACGCCAAGCCTTCGGGTTCAGTCTTTGATTACTTTGCTTGACCGTAAATGGCGAGGAAATCCGCCGCCTTCAAGCTTGCCCCCCCAATTAGACCGCCATTCACATCCTTGACCGCAAGGATTTCAGCCGCATTTCCCGGCTTCATGCTGCCGCCATAGAGCAGCGGAATGAGGTCTGCGGCCTCAGCACCGAATCGTTCTGTAAGGCGCGTGCGGATCGCGGTATGAACTTCATCAATCTGATCTGGCGTGGCAACTTCGCCCGTACCGATGGCCCAGATTGGCTCATATGCAATCACAATCTGTTCAGCCGTGGCCCCGTCCGGAATCGAGCCTGCGATCTGGCTGGCCACGAATTCCAGCGTCTCACCCGCCTTGCGCTGGTCGAGGCTTTCGCCAATGCAAATGATCGGCGTCAGACTCGCGCGCAGGGCGGCTGCGGCTTGTGCGGCCACGATTTCATTGCTCTCCGCATGGTCTGTCCGGCGCTCTGAATGGCCAACAATGACATGGGTTGCGCCCGCGTCTGCCAGCATTTCTGCCGACACATCACCAGTATGCGCGCCGCTTTCGGCCGCATGGCAGGTTTCGCCACCGACCCGCAGCGCTGAGCCGTGCGCGGCCTCTGCCGCAAGGGTCAGAAGGGTTGCCGGTACGCACAACAGCGCCTCGACCCCGGCCTTGCCTTGACCCACGCCTGCAGCCGCATCTCGGATTTCCCCAAGGCTGGACTTGAGGCCGTTCATCTTCCAATTCCCGGCGATAAGTGTTCTGGTCATAAGCTATCCCTATCTTGAAAGACCTAACGGGGTCGCCTAGCAAGCACTGGACCACCGCTCAACCTGCCAGAAAGACGCTGCCGATATGCTAGCCTTGATGAAAAGCCTGATGAATTCCTTCGTCGGGAAGATTATTGTCATGATCATCATTGCGGGGATGGCGTTCTGGGGTGTTGACCAGATGTTCGCTCAGCTGCGGGGCGGAATCGGCTCCAACATGGCCGCCGCGGGCAGCCGGGGCTTTGATGCCGTCACCTTCGATCGCCGCGTTGAGAGCGTCATCCGGAACATCAATGCGGACTCCGAAGAGCCCGTTACCAAGCCGGAATTGCTGGAACAGGGTGTCATCGACCAGGTCTTCCAGCTCGAAGCCGCCAAGCTCACCTTGCTCGGCTATGCCGACTCCATCGGCGTCCATCCCTCCACCGATGCCGTTGTGGAAGAACTGAAGAACATCGACGCCTTCAAGAACCCGCTGACCGGCGCGCTCGACCTCGATACATATCGCGATGTCCTCTATCGCAGCCGCATCACTCAGGCTGACTATGAACAGCAATTGTCTGACGATCTGACG